>DASRBV010000139.1:0-4141 GCA_035653455.1 Pseudacidobacterium sp.
TTTGTGTTTTGCAATGCTGCTCGCCGGGACATTTGTTCCGCGCGCCCACGCCTCTGCTGACCGCGTTTCCTTCTTCCATGACATTACTGTCGGCCAGTCGGAAGAAGCAGATGATCTGGTCTGTTTCTTTTGTTCGATTCGTGCAGATGGCAAAATCAATGGCGATGCGGTGTCCTTCTTTGGCGGCGTTCGCCTGAATGCTACGGAAATCAGCGGCGATGTCGTTTCCTTTTTTGGCCCCGTCAGGCTGGATGGCGAGGCACACATCGGCGGAGATTGCGTTGTCTTTGGCGCGTCTCTTCACCGCAGCGAGGATGCCTCCATCGCCGGAGATACCGTGCAGCTCCCTCTCATACTCTTCCTGCTGCCCCTTCTCGTCTTGTTCCTGATCATTTATGGCGGCATCGCTCTGGCGCGTCGCCGGAAATATGCGGCATATCCCATGCAACCTCCGCCACCTATACGGTAATGTTGTCTGCAAGACTGGACGTAGACTTGAAAGATATTTAGGCTCAAATTACTTCCTGATTTATCTTCTTGAGGCTGCTTGAACTCGTCACGTCCCTTTCTTCATCCTGATGCGCAGTCGCCCCTGGCCTGCGACGGTGTCCGCCTGGATACTTTGGCAAAGAAATACGGCACACCGCTTTATGTCTATTCAGCCAATCAGGTCCTTCACCGGCTGCGTCTGTTCACTGATGCCTTCCAGTCTGTGCCGCACCTCGTCTGTTACGCGGTAAAGGCCAACTCATCGCTGGCGATTCTGAAACTGCTGGCGGAACATGGTGCAGGATTTGATATTGTCTCCGGAGGGGAATTAGAGCGCGTTCTGCGTGTCAGCAAACAGGCCACTGGCCGCGTGGTCTTTTCCGGAGTCGGCAAGACCGCCGAAGAGATAGACCTGGCGCTCCGCTCCGGGATCCTGATGTTCAACGTGGAGAGTGCGGGTGAACTGGAACTGCTCGCCCAGCGTGCCAGCAAGCTGCGTATCCACGCGCGGGTTGCCCTGAGGGTCAATCCCGATGTGTTTGCCGAAACGCACCCATACATTTCCACCGGGCTGCGCGAACACAAGTTTGGCATTGATATTCACGAAGCGCGAAAAGTCTACAAATTCGCGGCCCGGCAGAAGTATCTCGCGACGCACGGGGTCAGCGTGCATATTGGCTCACAAATCCGCAGCGCCGACCCATTTGGCGCCGCAGCCGCGCGCGTTGCTCAGCTTGTGCTGGAGCTGCGTGCCGATGGCCTCCCCATTCACTCAGTGGACGTCGGCGGAGGCCTGGGGATTGAGTATCACTCCGGGCACAGTTTTGATCCGGAGCAGAAAGTCAGGCAATATGCAGATGCCCTGCTCAAGGCATTGCGGCCCGTTGAGGACCTGCAATTGCTTTTGGAGCCAGGCCGCTTTATTGTGGCGCAGGCCGGTGCCCTCGTCACTCGCGTGCTCTACGTGAAAAAGAATGGCAGGAAGACCTTCGTCATTACCGATGCGGCCATGAATGACCTGGTCCGCCCCGCCCTGTATCAGGCCCATCATGAAATTGTCCCCGTGGTCCGGCGCAGAGGCGCGCGCAAGCGTGCAGTGGATGTAGTCGGCCCCGTGTGCGAGACCGGCGACTTCTTTGCCCGCGACCGCGAACTGCCGGAATTACAACCAGGAGACCTGGTTGCAGTGCTTGACGCCGGGGCCTATGGTTTTTCGTTGAGCTCCAATTACAATTCCCGCCCCCGTCCGGCTGAAGTGCTGGTCGAAGGCAAGCGGCATCGCCTGGTTCGCCGCCGCGAATCCATAGACGATCTCCTGGCCCCCGAATTGATGTGAACCCATTCTGCCAGGTTCAATTCGGGAATTCCGTTGAGCTGTCCCAATTTGGGATTTTCCCCTAAGTACATGAAAGCACTGTGGTTATGATTTTCTCCCGTCCGCCCCAGTCCCATTCTGGGAAATTCTGTTTTCCTGCTCAGACCTGTGCCCACTGCATAACTCTTTGTATTTGAGATGGTTATCTGCCCCGTCCCATTTTGGCAATCCTCATGCAATTTATATGGGCGAATCGGGTCGCACAATCGCCAGTTCGGAGGGAACCAGTACCCGGAGCAGAGCGGTCTGCAGTCCGGAACGGAGTTACTAATGTTTTCCTCGGCAGATGCTGCGATGCAGTTTCTCTCGTAAAAACGACGGAAGGATTTCATACAATGCTAACCACTACTTCTTTTTTACATATGCCTGAAGAAAGCCGGATACGGACAAGTGTTCTCGTTGTGGATGAGGATGCGGCAGTGCGCTCCGCCTGCTGCGAAATTGTTACGGCAAAAGGATTTCTGTCTCAGAGCGCGGAGAATGTGAACGACGCGCTCTCCCTGCTGAAGGGCAACGGCATTGATATCGTTCTGCTCGATCTCAAGGGCCCGCAGGGCCGGCATCTGGATCTGCTGGAACAGGTCAGGGCCTTGTATCCGGAAACGGCCGTCATCGTCATGACTGCCTATGCAAGCATATCCTCCGCAGTCGAGGCCATGCGCGCGGGTGCATCCGATTATCTGACCAAACCCTTTACTGTAGATGAGCTTTCCACTGTTCTTGAGCGTGTTGCCGAGCGACGGGCATTGGATATCGCCGGCCGCCGCCTGCGGGAAAAGCTGCGCACCGAGCAGGGACTGAGCAATATCATCGGCCGCAGCGCGGAGATGGACAAGATCTACCGGATTTTGTCCAAAGTCGCCCTGACCACACATCCCGTACTCATTCTGGGAGAGAGTGGCACAGGAAAGGAACTGGTGGCGCGCGCCATCCACAGCAATGGGCCAAACGCGGGAAAACCGTTCGTTCCGGTAGATTGCAGTTCGATCGTGCCCACCCTGATTGAAAGCGAGCTGTTCGGGCATGTAAAAGGCGCATTCACCGGGGCCAACCGCTCGAAGGACGGCCTGCTGGTCTCCGCTTCCGGCGGGACGGTATTTCTGGATGAAATTGGCGAGATGCCGCTTGATCTTCAGGCCAAACTGCTGCGCGCTTTGCAGGAAAAAGAGGTGCGCCCGGTAGGCGCCACGCACCGCGTCCCCATCAACGTGCGTGTCCTTGCAGCGACAAACCGCAATCTGGCGGAGATGGTCGAACAGGGGCGCTTCCGCAAAGACTTGTACTACCGGCTGAACGTGGTCAATCTGCGCCTGCCTCCTCTCAGGCAGCGGCGCGACGATATACCACTGCTGATTGCGCATTTTCTGGAACGCAAAAGCCGGGAATACGGTAAGACATTTCGCGTCAGCGATGAAATGCTTCGCGTGCTGCTGGAGTACGACTGGCCGGGAAACGTGCGCGAACTGGAGCATCTGATTGACCGTGCCTGCGCTTATTGCTCAGGAAATCTGCTGCAACTCGGCGACGCTCCCACATCTATCGTGGACTACTACTCAAACATGCGTCCGCGCACATTCAACCCTGGTGCGCAGACAGACACCTCCCTGATTGCACCCTCCGTGACCCCGCTTGTGGAATTGGAAAAGCAGGCGATTCAACAGGCACTGGAAGCCTTGCGTGGAGACAAGCTGGCTGCTGCCAGGCTTTTGGGAATCGGCAAAACCACGCTCTATCGCAAGATCAAGGAATACGGCCTGGGTGAGGCATAACAGCCACCAGGTCATCATGATTCACCAAGAAAGACCGTTCTCGAAGGAGCCAGACAATGCAAACCATGTTAATGATTACCCAGATTTTGGGCGCGGAAAACTGCGCCTCCGTGCTCGCAAAACAGCTTGGCATGGAAGTAGAAATTGCGCCCAATCGCCGCGCCGGCATGGCGCATCTGCGCCGCAGGGAATATTCCATTGTTGTGGTGGACAGCGCCCTTGCCGAAGCCGATCCCGAAGGCACAGAGACACTCTGGAAACACACTGGCCTCGCTGTTCCGATGCAGTTTAATTTCGCCATTTCCGGCACCGCCCGGCTCGTGCGCGAGGCGAGGGCCGTTCTTGGCCGTCGCGAGCAGGAACAGTCAATTGCCATGCGCGCCGCAACCGTTGCGGTTGAAAATGAACTGCGGGACGTGGTGACCGGGCTGGTCCTGCATTCGCAGCTTGCGCTCACCGAGCCCGAGGTCCCGGCAGCGCTGTCTGCCCGCCTCAGGACAGTTGCTGA
>DASRBV010000140.1:0-3878 GCA_035653455.1 Pseudacidobacterium sp.
GAACGGGAAAAAGACGTGGCCATCGTGTGCGCCGGCAGATAGACCCACACGCGGGCGCCGGGATATTCGGGATCGGTGCTGTTGCCGATCTGGATGGCGCCGCCATGCTTCTGCACGATCCCCATGCTGATCCAAAGCCCAATCCCAGTGCCATGATTGCCCTTCGTCGTGAAGAAGGGCTGAAAGAGTTTCGGACCAATCTCGGCCGGGATACCGGGGCCGTTGTCCAGTATTTCTATAATGGCCCCGGTCCCGCGAAATTCTTCCGCCTGGGCGGCGTAGGAGCGAACATGAATTTTTCCATTCGCTCCCGCAGCATCGGCAGCATTGATAATCAGGTTGGTCAAGACCTGGCGGAGTTCTGCGGGAAACCCTTCAATGGCCACATTATCAGCCGAGTGCTGGGCGACTTTAATGCCCTGGTTATCGAGTCTTCGTTTGAGAAGCAGCAGCACGCTGCCGATCATCTCCGCAACATTTACCTGTACCGGTGCATTCGGCTCGCGATAAAGGTTCAACAAGCTGCGGCTGATCTGCAAAGTACGGTCCAGCTCCTGCTGCGCCAGCTCCAGATATTCAGCGCGCCGCGAAGGGTCGGTCTCCTGTGCCAGCAGATAATGCAGGTTGCCGATCGAATCCAGGGGGTTGTGAATTTCATGCGCAATGCTGGCCGCAAGGCGTCCTGCCACGGCAAGTTTTTCGCTCGCGGCCAGAGCAGTTTCCGCGCGGCGTTTTTCCGTAACGTCACGAAAGACGAGAACAATGCCTACAAGTTCTCCCTGCTGATTCAGAATGGGCGCAGCGCTGTCGTCAATCACATGGCGCGATCCACTGCGGGCGATCAATACAGTGTGGTTCGCAAGGCCAACAACCTTGTTGAGCCGGCGCACTTTTTCAACCGGATTCTCCGCCACTTCATTCGTGTACTCATTCACGATATGAAAGACTTCGTCCAACAAATGCCCCGCAGCTTCGTTTTCGGGCCATCCCGTCAGCGCTTCCGCCACCGGATTCATGAACTCGATGGAGCCATCCGCCTCGCAGACAATCACCGCATCGCCAATCGAACGGAGAATCGTGCGCAGCTTCTCGCGCCTTTTGTCCAGAAGAGCCAGCGACTGCCGGTAAGCGGTGGAAACGCGGTGCAGGCGGGAGAGCGAGAAAAAGCCCAGCAGAAGGCCAACCAACAACGTTCCACTCAAGAGCACCGTGATCTCGCGCCGCTCCAGAAGAATGGTGTTTTCCAGCCGTGCCTGCCTGAGGCGGACTTCCGTCTGGGTCATCTGCCGGATGGCGCTTCGTGTGCCAGCCATCAGCTCTGCGCCACGCCGATCCAGGCCGCTGTTTCTGAATGCAGCAGGTCCGGTAAGTACACCTCCAGCAAAGGCGAGCCACGCTTGATAGCGTTCAGAGACGCGCGACAAGTTTGCCTGCTGGGCAGGATTATCGGAAATCATCTGGCGCAGCGAAGCAAAATGATTGGTAATCAGCGGCGCCGCAGTTTTATAAGGAGCAAGCATGCCCGGGTCGCCGGTCAATTCGTAACCGCGAAGCCCGGTCTCCTGGTCCATAATCAGGCTTTCCAGCTCTGCGATTTCTGCGCTGACCTCGTCGCTCTGGTCAAGCCAGCGCTGGGCCTTTTGCGCATCCGTAATCTGCCATAAAAGAATACCGGCCAGTGCCAGAAGCGCCAGGACGGGGACGAGAAATGCCTGCCTCAGAATCCGCTGAAATTCCTCGAGATTCACATCCCCCTCTTCAACGCCGCTTCCAGGACCTGACGCAGGCGATGCAGGAGCGCTTCCGGCCCTTCGCCCTTGGACAGGACATCATCCACAAATTCGCGGACATCAGCAGGCAGGTCTACACAGGCCGTGTGCATCAGGATCGGAACTTCAGAACGGACGGCGCGCATTCTGCGGGCCACTTCGCCCCCGTTCATTCCTGGCATTAAATAGTCAAGAAGGACGAGATCCACCGGGCTGCTCTCAAAAATGACCAGGCCTTCTACTCCGCTCAACGCAGTCAAAACATGATAACCTGCGTGTTCCAGTAAGGCCTTTCTGATTTGCAGTCCTATGGCTTCATCATCAACACAAAGAACCGTAAATGGAGCGTTTGTTTCCATGACCGCATGGGGACTGAAAGCTTTTGGTTTCAATGAACTTGCTGCCAGAGTATAGCATTAACGCATTTTCACAGGTTCTGTACACTCCATTTGCCCTGCGCCGTGTCACCGGCTTCCAGTTGGTCGCGGCGACTGTAGTTTTGGGGCATGGTCCTGACTATCTGTGAAAATGCTATAGCCGCTGACTGGCAGAAGCACCGGGACCCTGGTTCCCGCCCGGCGCTGTGGACTCGCACCTTCGGCGTGCCCTGGGTACCAAATTCACAAAACATTAGCATTCCTTTTGCAGACATGGAGTAACCTGAGAGCGGGAAGCTAGTGAGGTAAGAAACCAGCTTGAACCAGACCATATTCGTCCTTGAAGATGATGCCGACATCTCACGCTTAGTGCAGCATCATCTGGAAGCAGCGGGGTTTGGCGCCCGTGTTTATGCCAACCCCTCCAACGTCATTGCAGACGCCGAGCGTCAGCCACCCTCGCTCTTTCTGCTCGACATCATGGTCCCCGGCGGAGACGGCCTGGATGTTTGCCGCCGCCTGCGCAACCACGCGGCCCTCAGCACCGTGCCGATTATTTTTCTGACAGCGCGCGCTTCTGAAAATGACCGTGTTCTTGGCCTGGAGCTGGGCGCTGACGACTACATTACGAAGCCCTTCGCCCCCCGGGAGCTGCTGGCGCGCGTGAAGGCAGTTCTGCGGCGGTTTGAGCGGCCGTCTACGCCATCTATTATCAGCTTTGAAGACATCGTGATTGACGCCGGGGCGATGCAGCTCAAAGTCCGCGGCGAACTGGCCACGACCACCGCCACGGAGTTCCGCCTGCTTGATTATCTTGCCCGCCATCCGGGCCGCGTCTTCAGCCGCGACCACTTGCTGGACGCGGTCTGGGGTGATGCCCGATTCGTGACGCCGCGCTCGGTGGATGTTTACGTGCGGCGCATCCGTGAGAAAATCGAAGCTGATCCGGAGAACCCGCGTTATCTCAAAACCGTCCGCGGCGCCGGATACCGTTTTGAGATTCCGCGGCCTGTGCAATGACAGGCAAAGTATTCACCAAACTGCTGCTCTCATTCATCCTGGTACTGCTTGCCGGGACGGCCATCTTCGATCTGTCCCTTCGCCCGATCCTTGAGCGCACGGTGCGCGAACAATCGCATGGGGCGCTTGATCTGCTACTGGCCTCGCTGCTGGCGCTGGTGGTGGCAATCCTACTGGCCGCCCTTCTGGCCCGGCGCATGTCCAGGAGGTTTGACCGCATTGTTCTCTTTGCCAACCGTATTGCCGCGGGTGATCTGACCGCGCGCCTGCAGGAAGAGGACCTGGACGAGCTTTCTGACGTTGCCCGCGCGCTCGACATGACTGCCAGCCGTCTGGAACAGAGCTTTCGGGAACTGGAAACCAGCCGCCGCGAACTGACAGCGCTGCTCGACAGCATGCAGGAGGCGGTCGTCGCCGTAAATGCCCAGGGGCAGGTCATCTGGTCGAACAGCGTCATGCAGCGGATATGCTCCAGCGCCGTCCGTGAAGGGCGCCCTCTGGTAGAGCTGGTACGTGACCCTGAAGTCCTCTCCTGCGTGGAAGGCGCGCTGCGAGAGCGGCAAAACTTTACCGGAAAGGCGCTGAGCGTGGCTCCCGGAAAGATCTTTGAGGTCAATGCCGCGCCTACTCCGGAAGGCGGCGCCGTTGCCGTGCTGCACGATGTGACCAGTGTGGAGCGCGCGGAAAAGACGCGCCGCGATTTCATCGCCAA
>DASRBV010000141.1:0-6069 GCA_035653455.1 Pseudacidobacterium sp.
CCAGTTGCCGACGAGCTGCGGCTGCTGGTCATAGCGGGTCACGGTTGCGTTTGCAAACTGATATCCGCCAGTGAGAGCGGCCCAGTGTGCCGGATGTACTTCGTAGTCGAGAGAAACGCCGCGGCTTTCAATCTGGCCCAGGTTTTCGCGCCGCAACAAGGTAGATGTGGGCGTGACCTGAAGCGTGAGCGCGGTGATGGGGCGGTTGACCTGCGTCCAGAAATAGCTGACGCGCAGCATGGAATTCCATTGCGGTATGTCTGCCTGGAATCCGGTTTCCCAACCAGTGGCACGCTCGGAGCGCAGGTTCGGATTGGCGAATGTTGTTTGCTGGCCGACCTGTCCCGTGCGGTACAGTTCGTTTTGCGTTGGGGCGCGATAGGCGCGAAATGCCGAAGCGTGCAGGGCGAAGTCAGTTGTGATGCGGCGCGAGATTCCGATGCGCGGATCGAAGACCGTTTCGCTGAAAGACGGCATTGTTTGTGGCCCAGATGGCGTCCATTGCTTGGCATCGAAGTTTGAGAAGTGGTCTGCGCGCGCGGACGCACTCAATGTCCAGTTTGCCGGGGTAGCAAGCGCTTCGCCGTACACGCCCGTCTGGCGCTGCCGCGCAGTGGTGTTTTGCAGACTATGCGTTGTGAAGAGAAGTTCGTCGTCAGAAGCGCGGACATCGTGCGTATCTGCTCCGGTGAGAAATAATGCCTTGGGCCCGATGGGCCGCCGCCAGCGCGCGGACGCACCCAGCTCATTTGCGGGGTCTTCAGCATAACGGGTGATTGTTTCTGATGCGCGACCGGGGGCGATGGACGAGAAAGTCTGCCGGTAGTGCTCCGTGCTGCCGTAGAGACGCAGGCTGAGCTGCTGCACGTCGGCACCTGCGGAGTAACGCCAGAGGCGCGTGGCGTTTTTCTGCAGCGGAGTGCCGTTGTCGCGGGCCTCATTCAGTCCGCTGCCGCGCAAAAAGATACTGTAACGGTTACGTATTTCACGCTCCAGGTCCACCAGCCCATTCTGCGCGTGGACATTGGATGGACGGTCTACAGGCCCACGCAGGTGTGGGGCAACCAACGTATATCCATCCGTGCCGAGAAGGCCCACTGCCAGCAGTCCTGCCCAGGGGCCGCGTTTTACGGATGCAAGCAGCCCGTTGTCTGTTGTGTTTTCTGCGCCGTAGCTGGTCGTGAGCAAAAGCGCGTTTTGTCTGGGCTGCGCGGTGATCACGTTGACGACGCCGCCGATCGCGCTCGAGCCGTACAAGTCAGACGCGCCGCCGCGCACTACTTCCACCGATTGCACGGCCAATTCGGGAAGTTCCTCCCAATGGATCCATCCGCCATATGGATCATTGAGGGGCACATCGTTGGAAACAACGAGCGTGCGGCTTGCAGCGGTTGACCCAAGTCCGCGCAGAGAGATGCCCTGCGATGTGGGGTTGGCCACCAGCGAGCTGGACCGCCGGAAGAGTTCGAGCCCGGGGACCTGGCGCAGTTTGCCGTCAAGCGCGGGGGCCGCGGCTTCGCGTAACTGCTGCTGGTTGAGAACACGCGCACTGGCGGGACTGTCAAGCGTTTCGAGTGGCGAGCGGTAGGCGGTGACAACTACCTGCTCGACCTGGCGGGTGAGCACGATGCGCGCAGCCATGCCTTCTGCGAGCGTGGTATTCGCAGTGTCGTAGCCGAGGGCCCTTACCTCTATCCGAATTGGCCCTTGCACATTCAGATGGAAAGAGAAGCGGCCATCTCTGCCGCTTGCCGCGAGCATGGCGCCGTACGTATTAACAACGATGGCGTTGGCAACAGGCGCGTCCTGTGCGTCCACTACTGTTCCGGAAAACATCTGCGCCTCTGCTGCGCCGCACAACAGCAGAATGAGGAGCAGCACGAATCTTCTGGCGCAATTCTGCATTTTTTGTCTTTACCTATTTAAGAAAATAGCGTAGCTTTTCGTATTTTTCGCCCGGGCGCAATATTGCGGATGTCATGTTCGAAATAAGTTCCTCTGGCTGCACCCCGTGTTCCCGCAGTGCTCTGAGTGAGAGCGAGTCGTGACGTTTGGCGAGGCGCTGGCCCTGTTCGTCGGTCACCAGCGGGCAGTGATACCAGACGGGAGGCGTCAGGCGCAGGGCGCGGTAGAGCAGAAGCTGGCGTGCGGTGGAGCGCAGAAGATCGACGCCGCGGACAACCTCTGTGATGCGCATTGCGGCGTCGTCTACAACAACGGCGAGCTGATAGGCAGGAACATCGTCGCGCCGCCAGACGAGGAAATCGCCGAAGTCGCGCCCTGCCCGATAAGAGCGCGGGCCGAAGTGGCCATCCTCAAAACTGATTTCAACACCGTCGGGCACGCGAAAGCGCCAGTTCATTCCAGCAGGCGATTCCGGCGCTGTGATTCTGCCCTGAGGGCGGCAGGTGCCTGGATAGACAGGTTCGTCATCTTCGTCGTGCGGGGCCTGTGCGCTGCGGGTCAGGTCTTTGCGCGAGCAGCGGCAGGGATAGACCACCTGCGCTTCCACCAGTCTGCGCCATGCTTCGAGGTACAGTGCGCGCCGGCAGCTCTGCTCATAGGGAGCGTAAGGACCTCCCACGTCTGGCCCCTCCTGCCACTGGATGCCGAGCCAGCGCAGGTCTTCAAACATGGCCCGCGCAAATTCCGGCTTCGAGCGCTGCGGGTCGAGGTCTTCATTGCGCATGACCAGGGTCCCCCCTGCCGCGAGGGCGCGCTGATACGCTGTCCAGAAAGTGCGGGCGTGGCCCAGATGGAGAAGGCCGGTAGGGGATGGCGCCAGACGTCCGCGATATGTTTGGGGCACGAGGTCAGTTTACGGTGAGTTGGAGATATGTGGACTGGGGCAGACCTGTCCCCGGCACCCAGCCGGGCAAGTTTTATCCATTCGTACGCGATCATGCCGAGAGTGCCTGCGGTTGCGTCCCGGATGGGTTCCCTGCGCTTGTGTCCTACAATTCCTTTTAGTGACGTCTCAACGGAAGAACCCCTATTCCGCGCCCTGGATGATCTTCTGGGTGGCGCTTGTTGTGCGTATCGCGTATGTTGTGCTGGCGCATATGTATCGGATCCGGCCGTATGTTGACCATTTCAGCTTTGGCTGGGAGATGGGGCGCATTGGGCGCGCTCTTGCTACCGGATACGGTTTTGCCGATCCTTTCCACGGACACACCGGCCCGACGACCTGGGTCGGCCCCGCCTATCCGCTCATCATCGCCGGGGTCTTCAAGCTTTTCGGCGTCTATACGGCGCTTTCTGCATTTGTGCTGATTTCCATCAACTGCGTGCTGAATGCGCTGATGGTGCGCACAACATGGGAGATTGCAGCGCGCTGTTTCCGGAACGCAGGTATTACGCGCTGGTCGGCGTGGATATGGGCGCTCTATCCGGCGGCAATGCAGTATGCCGTCAAATGGATATGGGAGATGACGCTGTCCGCCTTTCTCTTTTCGTGGGTGCTGGTGCTCTCGCTCCGTATGCGCAACATCGGCGAAACCCCGGAAGAAGGGCCGGGCACCCTGCCTTTTGCGAAGCAGCGGTCAGGAAAGCAATGGGCGATGTTCGGCCTTCTCTGGGGACTGATAGCGCTCAGCAATCCTTCGCTATTGCTGTTCCTCCCGGTGAACGGATTGTGGATCCTCGCCGGATTCAGAAAAGAGCACATAGTGCTGAAGCGGCAGATTTCCGGCGCGGTCTTTGCGGCCCTTATCTTCCTGGCCTGCATCGCCCCCTGGACCTATCGGAACTGGCGCGCCTTTCACCATTTCATTCCCATGCGCGGCAACTTTGGTGTGGAGTTCTATCTCGGCAACGGTCCGGGGGCCACAGGGCTGCTGATGGCATATGACCATCCCGCACAGGACCCCATCGAGCTGGAACATTACCGGCAAATGGGTGAACTGGCTTACGCCAAATGGCGCGGTGAGTTGGCAAAGAACTACATTCGCCAGCACCCGGGACATTTTGCAGACCTGTGTTTGAGGAGAATTTACTTCTTCTGGTTCAGTGTGCCGCATCCCTTCGACGAGGGAGCAACGAATGAATACGGCCGGGTGGTGAACTTTCAGTTCACCAGTATCGTTGGGTTACTCGGACTGGCCCTGGCGCTCAAGCGGCACATCCCCGCCACCGGACTCTTTGCCTGGGCCTTTCTTCTGCTGCCGCTGGTCTATTATGTCGTGACCGTCCATGCGCGCTTCCGTCATCCGCTCGAGCCGCTGATTGCTATCTTAGGTGTATACCTCTTTCATTCAGCGGAAATGACCTGGCGCGTGCGCTGGTTTTCCCGCTCTGACTCCGTTGTATGACTGCATATTGGATTCAACGCACACGCAGGCATTTCCTTCTGGCCTTCACAGCCGCGGTCATCACGATGATCGCCTTTGCCGCGACACCTCCACCAGATGTACGCCATCGGGCAAGCCTGGCCACGGCGTATGCGGCACTGGTGTTTCTTGCTGCTTCGATGTGGCTGGGGCCGTGGAACGTGTTGCGCCGGCGGGCAAATCCGGTGAGCTTTGATCTGCGCCGCGACGTGGGCATCTGGGCCGGGCTGCTGGCGCTTGTGCACACCGGCATCGGCCTCACCGTCCACCTCCGTGGACGCATGTGGATGTACTTCTTCCGCAAGTTGCATCCGCTTTCGATTCAGAACACGCTGTTTGGATTTGCCAATTACACGGGGCTGATTGCATCGCTGCTCTTCCTGATGCTGCTTGTGTTGTCGAATGATGTTTCGCTGCGCTGGCTCGGCACACGGAGATGGAAGTCGCTGCAACGATGGATTTATCTGGCCTTTGGACTGACAGTTGCTCACGCAATTGCCTATCAGATGGTGGAAAGCCGGAGGCTTCCATGGGTGATTGTGTTTGCTGTTTGTGCGCTGGCTGTGATTGTGGTGCAGATGGCCGGGCTTGTCCGGAAGCGCGCCGGTTCGTAAGGCCCCGGTCCATCTGGCTTAAAAATATACCGCCTGAACACAACCTGGACACAAGCTGGTATACAGTCCGGGATGCCTTCCGTGTATGGTATCCACATGAGCCTGAACCACTCGCGAAAGAATCTCAGCCGCATTGCTCTGGCCTTCGCGGCTTTTTGTATGCTTGCTTTCACCTCTCTGCCGCTCTCTGCACAGGCTGACAAGGACAAGCCTGCCCAGGAAAAAGCAGGCGCAGAAAAGCCTTCTCTGCCGCCGCTTCCTCCCGATGCGCACGTTGAGCAGACAATGGAGCTGAACGGCAAGACGCTGCACTACACCGTGACCGTGGGCACGATTCCCGTCTATGACAAGGAGAACAAGGAGGCCGGACGGGTTGTCTACACTGCGTACACCGTGCCCGGAGGCAATCGCCCGGTCACGTTCGCCTTCAATGGCGGCCCCGGCGCTTCTTCTGTCTATCTCAACTTTGGCGCGATTGGACCAAAACATCTCTCGGTGGGAAATGAAGGAGACAGCCCCTCTGACCCACCCACACTCACAGACAACCCGGGCACATGGCTCGACTTCACCGACCTTGTTTTTATTGATCCCATCGGCACCGGCTTCAGCCGCTCGCTCGTGCCTGAAGCTGAGACGAAAAAACTCTTCTACAGCACCATACCGGACATCGAGTATCTCTCCCGTGTGGTGTATGACTGGCTGCTGAAAAATGGCCGCATGGACTCAAAGAAGTATCTTGTTGGCGAAAGCTATGGCGGCTTCCGCGGACCGCGCATCACGCATTATCTGCAATCGCAGCTTGGCGTAGCGATGAACGGCGTGGTGCTGGTCTCGCCCTATCTCAATCCGACCATCGAGGACAACGGAGACGTCTCGCCTCTGCCGTGGCTGATGACTTTGCCCTCCATTACAGCGGCGCATCTTGAGCGCGAGCACAAGCTTACGCCGGAGGTCATGCAGCAGGTCATCTCCTACACGCTGGGCGAATACGCAACAGATATCCTGAAGGGCCGTTCCGACCCTGATGCTACGGCCCGTATCGTGAAGAAGGTCACCGAGATGACCGGGCTTGACCCTGAATTTGTAAAACGCTCCGGCGGGAGGCTTGAAACCGGGGCCTATCTACG
>DASRBV010000142.1:0-2551 GCA_035653455.1 Pseudacidobacterium sp.
GGTCATGAATCAGGCTGCTCCTGCATCTCTCGAAAGAGACGTTCGGCCCATGCCGCTTGCCCTGACCATTGCCGGCTTCGACCCCTCGTCAGGCGCCGGTATCTCCGCGGATTTAAAGGTATTTGCGGCCCATCGGGTCTATGGAATGGCCTGCATCACGGCGCTGACTGTGCAATCCACCCTGGGGGTGCGGCGGGTGGAAGCTGTGGCCCCGGCGGTGCTTCGCGAAACCCTTGAATGTCTGTGTGAGGACGCCCTGCCGGATGGGGTGAAGATCGGAATGCTCGCGACCGCGGAAAATGTAGGTGAAGTGGTGGCGTTTCTGGCTTCGAGCCGAATGGCCCGGGAAAAGATTGTCCTGGATCCGGTCATCCGTTCCAGTTCAGGACGGGAGCTGCTCTCGCCGGAAGGCATCTCCCGGGTGCGTTCCGAATTGTTGGCCCAAGTTGGCTGGATCACTCCAAATCTGGACGAGCTGGCTGTGCTGACGCAGCAGACCCGCCCTTTGCGCCGGGAAGATGTTCCTCCCGTAGCAGCGGAGTTGCACCGGGCCTACCCGCACCTGCATATATTGGTAACCGGAGGCCATCTGGATCGCCCGGATGATTTCCTGTTCCTGCCATCGGGAGGGTCCTTCTGGTTCCAGGGAGATAGGGTCGAAACGACTTCTACCCATGGGACTGGTTGCGCCTTGTCTTCTGCCTTGCTCTGCGCATTGATGTCCGGCAGGCGGCCGCAAGAAGCCGTCCGCCATGCCAAGAATTATGTGACGGGAGCATTAAAGGCCGCCTTTCCCACAGGCAGGGGAAGGGGCCCCATGCACCACTTGTTCCAATGCAACTTCTGACAGCATCGCTGAATCAAGGCCATCGAGCGCCGCATCTGTATCTCAGTACAATAAATACAGCGCGTCTATGGCCGAGCAGGAAAAGCCGAAACAGTCCCAGATGCAGGAAGATGACGTTGTCGGCAAGGCGTACGACAGCCGGCTGATGCGCCGTCTCATCCGCTATCTTTATCCATATAAATGGGCCGCACTGACGTCGCTGGTTGCCGTCCTGATCAAAGCCGGGCTGGACGTACTCGGGCCATACCTGACCAAGGTTGCCGTAGACCGCTACATGACGGCGCAGCCTCCGGCGAAACAGTCCTGGCTGGCGCACCATCTCAGCGCCAATGCCGTTACCGGAATCACGCAACTGGCCACGCTCTATCTGGGTGCGCTGGTGCTGAGCTATTTCCTTGAGTTCGTGCAGACCTACCTGATGCAGTGGACCGGACAGAAAGTCATGTTCGACATGCGCAGCCAGATCTTCCGGCACCTCCAGTACATGCACGTCGGCTTCTTTGACCGTAATCCGGTGGGGCGCCTGGTTACCCGGCTTACCAGCGACGTGGATGCTCTGAACGAGATGTTCACCTCCGGCGTCTTCGCCATCTTTGAAGACATCTTTGTGCTCGCCGGAATCGTGATTGTGATGCTGCACATGAGCTGGTGGCTGGCGCTCCTGGCCTTTGCCGTTCTGCCTTTTATCCTGATTGTGACCCGCATCTTCCGCAAGCATGTACGCGATTCCTACAGGCGCATCCGCACCGCCATTGCGAAGATCAATTCCTATACGCAGGAACACATCAGCGGCATGACCGTGGTCCAGCTCTTCAACCGGCAGAAGCGCTCGTTTGATCAGTTCGCAAAGGTCAACCGCCAGCACATGGACGCTTTCAAGGACGCCATCCTGGCCTATGCGCTCTACTATCCGGCCGTAGAACTGCTCAGCTCGATTGCAATTGCCATTGTGATCTGGCGTGGTGGTTACGGAGTTCTGCACGCTACGGTTTCCCTCGGAGTACTGGTTGCCTTCATGCAGTATGCGCAGCGCTTCTTCCGCCCCATCCAGGACCTGAGCGAAAAGTACAACATTCTGCAGGCGGCGATGGCGGCCAGCGAGCGCATCTTTAAATTGTTAGATACGCAACCTGAGATTGTCGCTCCGGCACACCCCAAAGAAGGCGATGGCTCAGGACGGATCGAGTTCCGCAACGTCTGGTTTACCTATCAGAAACTCACGGATGAGCAGCGGTCGCGCATTGCCCGTGCCACCAGCACTGACCTTGCCGCGATGGAGGACATCGAATGGATCCTGCGCGGCGTGTCTTTTACCGTCGAGCCGGACCAGACGGCGGCCATCGTCGGACATACCGGGGCCGGCAAGACCACCATCATCAGCCTGATGATGCGCTTCTATGATATCCAGCATGGAAGCATTCTGATTGATGGTGTAGACGTCCGCGAGCATGATCTGAAGCAGTTGCGCCAGCGCTTCGGCGTTGTTTTGCAGGACCCGTTCCTCTTTACCGGGACGATTGCGGAGAACATCCGCCTGGGCTCGTGTTGGATCACAGACCAGCGCATGGAAGAGGCCGCCGACGAGGTCAACGTCCGCGAATTCATCCACTCGCTCCCGGGCGGCTTTGCCGAACCACTGTATGAACGCGGCAACGGCCTCTCTACCGGACAAAAACAGCTCATCAACTTCGCCCGCGCCCTCGC
>DASRBV010000143.1:0-10980 GCA_035653455.1 Pseudacidobacterium sp.
GGAGGAAGTCACAAAAATTTTGGAAACGCCTCGCATCCAGTCGCGCTCCGGGCGTCTGGATGAAGCAGGACGCTTCGCCCAGGAGGGAAATTACACCGAGGCCATGCGCGTTTACCGCGAGGTCTTTGGAGACAAACCTCCTGCAGGCGACTATGCGCTGGCTTACTACGACACTGAGGCCGCCATTCCCTCCGAGCGCGCCCATGCCGTGGAAGGGCTGCGTAATCTGGCAAAGCAATTTCCTGCGGATTCACGGTATGCCGTTACTCTGGGCCGTGTGCTGACGTATGATCCGAAGACCCGCACGGAAGGCATGGCGATTCTTCGTCAGTACCCGCAAGTGCCGGAGGCGCAGACAGCACTGCACCAGGCTGAGATATGGAATTCGCAGGCGGGAAATGCAGTCGCAACGGCGGTAAAGACAGTCGCTCCAGCTACTCCGGCCCCTGCCGGCAACCCATTGGAAGCCGCGGCTTATCGTGCGCTGAACAGTGGCCGTCTGGATGAGGCAAAAGACAAATTTCAGGAGCTGTTGTCAAAGCAGCCGCGCAATGCTCACGCTCTTGCAGGAATGGGGTATCTCTACATGCGGCAGCAGGACTTTGTTTCAGCCGCCGATTATTTTGAGCGTGCCCGCGCCGCCGGAGAGCACGGCCTCGACAGCGCCATCACCAACGCCCACTTCTGGCAGAAGATGACCGATGCAGGAAACGAGCTAGGCTCGGGCCGCGCAGAAGCTGCGATTGTGGACTACAACGCCGCGCTCCAGATCAAGCCCAATAGTGTTGATGCGCTTGAAGGACTCGGCAATGCCCTGCAGCAGACCGGCGACTATGTTCAGGCAGCGCAAACTCTGGACAAAGCCGTGCATCTTGATCCGCAGCGCGCAACTGCATGGCGGAACCTGCTCCTGGTACAGTCTTCGGCCAACGATTCACAGGCTGTTATAGATGCGAATGCGCGGATGCCGCGCAATGTACGCGCGCAGCTTGCCAGCGATCCGGATTATCTGCGCGTGCTGGCACAGGCGTATCAGGCTTTGGGCAGAAAATCAGATGCAGACAAGGTGATCTCTGAGGCACTGGCACTGCCTTTTCCGAACGAAGGACGCGACCTGCCTGTGGCAAAGCAATTGCAGTATGCAGGACTTCTGCTGACTGCGAAGCGGTATGCACCCGCCATCCGGCTTTACCGGCAGGTGGTTGCGCAGGACCCGGAAAATGCCGGAGCATGGCGCGCGCTGATTGCGGCCCAACATGAAACAAACCAGGATGAAGAGGCGTTAACGACGGTTGGACAGATGCCCCAGCAGGTGCTGGACCAACAGCAGAACGATCCTGCCTTTCTGGTGCTCGTTGGCTCAGTGTATCAATCTCGTCATGACTATGAGCGTGCGGCGAAATATCTGGAGAAGGCGCTGGCCCTGAATCCGAGTGCGCCGGCGAGCGTGGTCCTGCAGCTTGCCGATGTCTACGCTGCCCAGGGGAACACCCAAAAGGCATATAACATCTATCGCAGCGAGCTTGACCAGGACCAGTCGAACCAGCAGGCATGGCGCGGACTGCTGAATGCTTTACACCAGTCGGGACGCGACCGGGAGGCCCTTCGCCAGATTGCTTCCATGCCGGAAGCTGTACGCCTGCGTCTTGAAGCCGACCCCGGGTATCTGCAAACGCTGGCTGCGATCCAGGTTTCTACAGGGCAGTCGCAGGCCGCACTCAGAAATTTCCAGAGGGTCATAGATATTTATCACGACCAGAACCAGGACATTCCTGTTGGTACCCAGATCCAGTACGGCTGGGCCCTGTTGAAAGCCGGTGATGACCAGAGGTTGTATTCGCTGGTTTCAAGTCTTGCCAACACGGCAGAGATGACCGACGAGCAGCAGGCGGACTTCGACAATCTGTGGGCAGCGTGGAGCATCCAGCGCGCCAATACACTGCTTGCTACCGGAGACCAGCGCCGTGCCCTGACAATTCTGCAAACGGCCGCGCAGGCGTTTCCAAAGAACACGCAGATTTACACCGCGCTGGCAGGCGCATATCTCAAAGCGGGAGAGGCAAAGCAGGCGGTCGCCATCTACTCGTCACTGGATATGGAGCACGCCACACTGCCGCAATATCAGGGTGCGATTGGGGCCGCGCTTGCTGCCCGTGACCTGAAGCACGCGGAGGAATGGCTGGAGGGGGCGCTCAGCCAGTACAAGACCGATTCCACGATTCTGAAGATGGCCGCGCAGTATGAGCAGGCGCGCGGCAATTCAGATCGCGCCGCGGCCTACTACCGCGCTGCTCTTGATGCGATGGGGCCCGGCCCGACGCGCGACATTCTTTCCCCATCCGGCCCCTCGGCCACACAGCAATTGATGCAGTTGCTTGCTCCCGGCGGACGCGCAGCCCTTTCAGACCAGACCAACATCAACCAGCATGGTGTGGATGTTTCCTGGCAGAATGCTCCCGGCGAACGCACTCCTACTCTTGGCGATTTCGCGGAACCGGGCACGCCGGACACGATTGCAACACGCAGGGATCAGCGGGACACGGCGACGCTGGACAATTTCTCCGCAGATGCAGCCCCGCTGATGGAACCAGAGCAGAAGAGGAGCGCCATACCAGAGAATGCAGAAACTTCCGCCCATATCGAGTATCTGCGCTCTGCCTCCACGCAAATTACGACCGTGCAGCCGGTTGCTTCGCAATCGCAAAAACAAGGCCGCCATCTTAATTTTGCCAATGACCCCAATCCAGCCAGCCGTCTCCAGGCCGCAGTGCAGGAGATGAGCGGTCAGGCGCAGACGCCTGATACGGGGATGCCAGCCCCCCTCGAACCCGCTCCTCAGATAGGGCGAAATCTGTTGAGCACACCCGCGCCATCTGCAAAAGCACCCGAACTTCCACCGCTTACCGGCCCTGCTCCATTGCATGTAGTGCGCCAGAAGACCGAGCGCGAGCAGATTGAAGAGCAGCTTGCGATGATTCAGGGCGCTTCGAGCGCCTGGATTGGCGGCTCTTCGGGTGTGGATTATCGCAGTGGTCAGCCCGGATACGACCGTCTGGCCAACTATACGACCCAGATGGAAAGCTCAGGCATGATGGCGCCCAATGTGCGGGTGACTGTCATCGCGCGCCCTGTTCTGCTTGATTCCGGAACAGCTACCAGCACCGCAACCTTCCAGCAAGGGACCTTGCCTGCGACTTCAACCCCATATCTTCAATCCGCCGCAGGCATCGGCGGAGAGTTCCAGCTACGGGCGCCCTCCTTTGGGGCGAGCATTGGATACACGCCGCATGGCTTCCTGATTGAGAACACCACCGGCAGTCTGTACGTCCATCCGCCGCAGTCACACTTTACGCTCGACTTCAACCGCGCGCCGATAATGGACACGCAGCTTTCCTATGCGGGACTGCGTGATCTTGGCAGCAAAGGGCCGAGTTATCCTGGCAATATATGGGGCGGAGTCATCGCCAATGCAGGAGAACTGCAACTGGCTTTCGGTGACGCCCGCTCAGGCTGGTACATTCAGGGCGGCGGCCAGTACATTACCGGGAGACATGTTCAGGACAACCGCCGTATAGACGGCGATGCAGGCGCATACTGGCAGGTCTGGCAGCACGCGGATTACGGAACGCTTACCCTTGGCATGAATTTCTTCGGTATGCACTATGACCACAACCTGCGCTACTTCACCTATGGCCAGGGTGGATACTTCAGTCCGGCGGCCTACATGCTTGCGGGCGTGCCGTTCACCTTCAATGGACATCGCGGACCGCGGTTCCATTACCGCGCTACGGGAAGCTTTGGCGTGCAGGCGTTTCAGGAAAACTCGACACCTTATTATCCGCTGGATCCGTCTATTCAGATGGCACGTAATAATCCTTACTACCCTGAGAACACCAGCGTGAGCGGCAATTACAGTTTAGACGCAGAAGGCGCGTACGCTGTCGCCGAGAAGTGGTACGTAGGCGGTTATCTCAACTTCAACAACACACGCGACTATGCCGCGGACAAGGTCGGCTTTTACGTGCGCTATCTGTTCCGTCCGCAACCTGTGGGAGAGAGCGGACCAACGGGACTGTTTCCCATTCAGGGCATCCGTCCGCTTCAGGTACCGTAATTGAAAGCAGAAGCCAGCAACTCCGGCCCGTAAACCTTTTCGGGCCATGCACATCTAAGCATGGGGAGTGGGAAGGAAAGACCATCCTCATGCAGCGGATTGAAAATTATGGCGTAATTGGGAACATGCGCTCCATCGCGCTGGCAAGCACGCAAGGTGCAATTGACTTCTTCTGCTTTCCCAAATTCGACTCGCCTACAGTATTTGCTGCGTTGCTGGACGGCAAGAATGGCGGGACGTTCTGCATTGAGCCACAGCTTGAAAATCTGCGCACCAAACAACTCTATCTGCCAGACACAAATATTTTGCTGACGCGGTTTCTGTCGGAAGCAGGCGTCGTCGAACTCACGGATTTCATGCCGATTCTGGCCGGGAAAAAAGGCGAAATTTATGCCCACCAGATCATTCGCATCCTGCGCGTGATTAAGGGTGAGGTCAGGTTTCATGTGCGCTGCGCGCCGCGTTTTAACTACGCGCGCAGCGGACATAAGGCCGTCCGCGCAGAGAACGCAGTGCGCTTTCATCCTGATTGCCCGGAGTGTCCGGAGATGGCCCTGCATGCAACTGTCCCGCTGGAACTCGACGGTAACGATGCGGTGTGCCACTTCACGCTGAAGCCAGGTGAGACGGCGACATTTACCTTCGGAGAGGCCAACCCTAAGATCAAAATTCTTGATCCGGACGAGATCGAAGGCCATTTTCAGGAGACGGCCCATTACTGGCGCGAATGGATCAGCCGTTCGAGTTACAAAGGCCGCTGGCGCGAGATCGTAAACCGTTCGGCCCTGGTGCTGAAATTGCTGTGCAGCCAGGAATACGGCTCTGTGATTGCCGCGCCTACGTTTGGCCTGCCGGAAAGAATCGGCGGTGAGCGCAACTGGGACTATCGCTACACCTGGTTGCGCGATGCCTCCTTCAGCCTCTATGCCTTTCTTCGCCTCGGATTCACGGAGGAAGCGCGCGGTTTTACTGAATGGCTGCGCGACCGTCTGCACGAAGATGCTGAGCATGGCCCCCTACAAATCATGTATCGCGAGGACGGCAGCCAGGAGCTGGACGAGTCGGTCCTTGAAAACTTCAAAGGCTACAGGAATTCGCGTCCGGTACGCATCGGCAATGGCGCGTCAAAACAATTGCAGCTCGATATTTACGGCGAACTGATGGACGCCATCTATCTGTCAAACAAGTATGGCGACTCGATTTCCTATGACGACTGGCGCGGCGTATGGCGCATTCTGGACTGGCTGGGAACGAACTGGCAGCGTCCGGATGAAGGTATCTGGGAAGTACGGGGAGGGCCCAGACATTTTCTGCACTCCCGCCTGATGTGCTGGGTGGCCTTTGACCGCGCCATCCGTCTGGGAAGAAAGCGCTCGCTGGCCGCACCTTTTGCAGACTGGCTGGCCATTCGCGATGCGATTTACGAGAGCGTTTTCAAGGATTTCTGGGACGACTCGTTGAAAGCGTTTGTGCAGTATCAGGGATCAAAGAACCTGGATGCTGCCACTTTGCTGATGCCATTGATGCGTTTTATCAGTCCTGTAGATCCGCGCTGGCTGTCCACGCTGAAAGTGATTGAAGAGAGGCTGATCGAGGACACGCTGGTCTACCGTTATGACACACAGGCAGAATCCATTGATGGAATGTCCGGGTCCGAGGGCAGCTTTGTCGCCTGCTCTTTCTGGTACATCGAATGCCTGGCCCGCGCCCACCAAGTGGAAAAAGCGCGGCTTCTCTTTGACAAAATGCTAGGCTACGCTAATCATTTGGGACTTTATTCAGAAGAGCTGGGGAGCAGCGGCGAGCATCTGGGGAATTTCCCGCAGGCGTTTACACACCTTGCACTGATCAGTGCGGCGACCTACCTGGACCGCGCATTGTCAGGAAATTATTTAAGTCCCTGGCATTGATCAATGCGCCAGCAGGACAACTCCCGCGCAGACGCACAAAGCAGCGATCCAGCGGCGCTTGTCCACGTCCTCTTTGAGGAAGATTTTTGCAGCTATGGTGTTGGTCACCACCGTGAGCGACGCGGAAGCCGGAGCTACAAGGCTCAAATCTGCATGGCTCAGCGCGAACAACAGAGAAAAGAAGCTGACCGCCATAGCGGTGACACCGCAGAAAAAGCGCGCATTGGTAATCACCGCTTTGATGGCCCCTATGAGTCCGGAATGGGCCTTGATTTCATCCAGATCACCAATCTGGCGCATGGCGGATGCAATAAGCACATCGCCTGTGGTGGCGGCAACAATAATGCTGGCAATGCTAACCGCATTGGCCAGTCCGGTATGGTGAAGTGCCATCACAGGCAGGCTCCTTCCGGAGATTTTGCAGGAGCGCGCGCTGGTCCCGGTTTTTCGTGTTCGGTATAGGACGGCCCTCGCATGACAAACCCTACAGCGGCTGTAATCAGAAAGATGCCCAGCCAGCGGGAAAGAGAGATGTTCTCATGCCGCCAGAACTTTGCCAGCAGCGCCACAATCACGTTGGCAAACGATGTCATCGGCAGAACATAGGTGAGATCAGCCCATGACAGCGCGGTGAGCCACGATGCGAAGAAGCCGATCAGAAGCAGAATGCCCCCGGCAATCCAGGGCGTAGCCACGGCATGAAAGAGAGTGGTGATGTGCGCCAGGGATACCGGGCCTATCTGCTTCATGCCTTTGTCGAGAAAAGAGTCACCAAGCGGGGCTGAGACCGTGACAAAGGCCAGGACTAGATAGCGCCGGAATGTCATTGTGCATCGCGTCATGGAAAAGAGAAACCCACATCTCTTTGAGATGTGGGGTACCCATACAACTGGTGAGACTTCTAAACTTCCGCGCTTACAGGCTTGGATTCGTTCGATTTCTGCTGCTTGCTTTCTTTCACGATCTTATTGCGTTGCGCACGCAGTTTCAGGAACGATTTCGCCTCCTGATACAGACGAGGCAGGTCGCGGTTGGCAATCGCTTTGCTTACTACGCGCCATGCCGCCTTCGGACGGAAGTAGTACTCGTCATAGAAGCGGTGCACCATTTCGAGTACGTACTCCTTGGGCAATCCGGGATATTCGATATGGGCAAGCTGGTGGCCCTGATCGTCTACCATCTGACCGTTATTGATGATGAAGCCATGTTCTTTGGCAAATTCGTAGAATTCTGTTCCGGGATACGCGTGTGCAATCGAGACCTGAATGGTTTCTACGTCAAGGCCCTTGGCGAAATTAATGGTGTTGCGAATGGACTCTTTTGTTTCCCCGGGCAGGCCGAGGATGAAGTCGCCGTGGATGGTCAGGCCGAGGTCGTGGCAGTCGCGGGTAAAGTCGCGGGCGCGCTCGACAGTAGCACCTTTCTTGATGTTCTTGAGGATCTGCGGATCGCCTGATTCGTATCCAACGATGAGCAGCCGGCATCCGGCGTCGCGCATGGCCTTTAAAGTTTCGCGGTCGGTGGTGACGCGCGAAGTGCAGGACCATGTCAACCCGAGCGGCTTCAGCTTCGAGCACAACTCGATGGTGCGTGCCTTCTGAATATTGAAGGTGTCGTCGTCAAAGAAGTATTCCTTAACATGCGGGAAGAGTTCCTTCGCATGGGCCATCTCTGCGGCAACGTCATCTGTGGAGCGTTTGCGCCATGCATGACCGGAGAGTGTCTGCGGCCAGAGACAGAAGGTGCACTGGGCCGGGCATCCGCGTGTGGAGTAAAGCGAAACATAGGGATGCAGCAAAAAGGGTACGTTGTACTTCGTCACGTCGAGGTCGCGCGCATAGACATCTGTGACCCACGGCATGGCGTCCAGGTTGTCCACCTGGGGGCGGTCAGGGTTATGCACCACTTTGCCATCTTTGCGGTAGCTGATGCCCAGAATTTCGTGGAGCGGCTTGCCGTTTGCGTATTCGACAACCGAATAGTCGAACTCGCGGCGACATACGAAATCAATGACTTCGCACTCCTGAAGCGCACGGTCGGGCGAGGTGGTCACCGGAGGTCCAACGAACGCAATGCGGATGTCGGGATTGGCACGCTTGATGGCCTCGGCCAGTTTCTGGTCACCCGTCCAGCCCGGTGTGCTGGTGAACAGCACGAGGAACTCGTAGCCTTTGGCGATCTCGATGGTCTCCTGCGCCGAGACGTGGTGCGGCGGGGCATCGAGCAGCCGCGAGCCTTCGAGCATCCCGGCCGGATAGGCGAGCCACACCGGATACCAGTAGGACTCGATCTCACGCGTAGCAGGCCAGCGTGAACTG
The DNA here is from genome assembly GCA_035653455.1 of Pseudacidobacterium sp. Lineage (GTDB taxonomy): Bacteria > Acidobacteriota > Terriglobia > Terriglobales > Acidobacteriaceae > Pseudacidobacterium. The sequence goes on from DASRBV010000143.1 coordinate 8,343, forward strand.
GCGCCACCGTCAAAATTCTCGAAGGAGGGCGGGTTAAGGAACAGTGTTTTTAAAGGCATGTGCGTATCTTTAAGTTTAACATCTGGTGCAGGATTTCCCGGTCAAAAGGTGCCTTTGGAGCTACTCCTGGTAAGCCGGTGATTTTCTTACTGCTTTGGGCCAGATTTCGCCCAATCTTCGATGGTGCCGATCGAGCGCATCAGATTCAGTTCAGTGCGGAACACATCGAAATTCGCGTCAAGTACATCCTCATAGCGCTGACGTTCCTGGATGCGCGCCTGCTGTTCGTCCTTAGGTGTGAGGGTGGCGCCTGGCGCACTGCCATTCAATTGAGTAGAAATAGCCTCGAGGTGCTCCTGGGCCAGTTCCGCCTGCAGCTGGGCAACACGCTGGCGGGCCGTGAGTTCGGCAAGGCTCTTCTGCATCTGCAAAACCTGTTCGTTCACATTGTTGCGGGTCTGGTCTGCTTCGGCCAGGGCGTGCGCAGAATCCGCAGCGGAACGTTGCTGTTTGGCCTTGAGCGAAGCGTCGAAGAGCGGCACGCGGATCTGGATGCCGATGTTGAAGTTGTTGTATTGGAAGCTGCGGAAATATTGATCGTAGTTATTAAATTTGGCAAATAGACTGTAGTCGGCCCCAAAGGAAAGCTGTGGACGAAAAATCTGCCGTGAATCTCCGAAGGCGATATACATTTTGGATTTTGCATTTGCCTGCGCTGCCTGGATTCCGGCATTTAAAGTATTTGCCCGTTGTGGAAGATCGTTTGCCTGAACAAAGTCAGGCGCAGAGGGAATGCTGGCGCTGTTGGTAATGAAGCTGGAAGGCGCCAGTCCAGTGAGATGAGAGAGCTGCTGGCGCAAAAGCTCCGCATCATTCTGCAAGTGGATCCGCTTCAGAGAAATCTGGGCGGCTGTAAGTTCGGCCTTCGTCAATTCCATGCGGTTGTCTACGCCGGCAAAGACGCGGTCCTGCTCAATGCTCACGAGCTTGTCGGCGTACTGTTTTTCCTGACCAAGGGCGGCCAGTTCATTCTGAATTTTATCGAGCTGTACATAATCCAGCGCCGTATCAAGTATGACCTGCTGGCGGCTGTCTTTCAGGCTGTACTCAGCTGCTTTGAGCGCAGCCCGGGCCGAGCGAACATAGTCCGGCTGCGAAAAGGTGAAGAGCAGTGATTGCGAGGTGACATTAAAAACCGACGGCTCACCCAGCGGAAAACCATAGGAATAACCAAGACTTGAGCCGAGCATGAGATTCGGAATATAGGCGTCTTTGGTTTCGGTAAGGGCTGCGGCAGCGCGCATCACGTCTGCTTGTGCAATGCGGACGGCCGTGCTGTTGCGCAGGGCCATGTCCACGACGGTATACAGCGAAACCTGCGCGGATGCCTGGGCAGACATGAACCATGTCAGGCCCAGCGCTATCCATCCGGTATGTAACGGTTTCAACCGCAAATGTCCTCTTTCAGCGATTGCAAGTTCTGATTTTATCTGCTTATCTGCCGCTGTTGGTTGCCTGTGTAGCTGGTTGGTAATCCCTTGCAAGGCCCTGCGCCGCAGCGATCTGCTCCTGGGCGCCTTGCTTATCGCCAAGTACCGCCAACAATTTGCTCAGTTGCACCTGCACACGGAAGGCCGGGGCTTCTTCAGATTTATTGGGAGAAGCGAGATACTGTTCCATCAACTGGCGGGCCAGGGGAAGGTCGCGTCCGGCGCGAATGAGGACAGAAGCTCCATCCGCGAGCGCGACACCGTGCTTTGGATCGGCGGCTGCTCCTGCACGCACGGCCTGTGTCATGTCGTCCCATCGCTGGCGGCGGCGGTAGAAGGAAGCCAGGTCCATCCATGCGTCGGCGGGGTCTTTGGATCCTGCGATCGCAGCCTTGTATTCCTGTTCGGCGGTGGCATAGTCTCTCTGGCCCTCGGCCATGCGGGCTCGGATATAGTGGGCGCGGTCAGGGGCAAAAGCATCGAGCTGCTGCGCGATTGTGCCTGCCTTGTCCATTCCGCCGCCGACAATCGCCGGCGCATCCACGTAGAACTCGCCCAGATCAGAAAGAGCCTCGGCATTATGCGGGTCGAGTTTCGCGGCGGTCTCAAACTCCTGACGTACCTGCCGCGCCATTCTGAAGGCGGTGATGAAACTGACACGGTCGGCCTTTTCTCCCAGGGCCCGCCCCAGCCACAGGTGGTAGTTGCTGTTACCGGGTGCGAGATCCACCGCTGATTTGCAGGCGCGGATGGCATTGTCCCAGCGCTCTTCCTGCATGTAGATGCGGCACTGGAGGTTGTACGCCTCGGCATTCCGGGGCTGCTGGGCAATGATCTGGTCCAGAGCGTCCAGCCCTTGATTCGCGCGCCCATGATTCAGGTCGCCGCGCACAGAATCCAGTACGTCCGCGCGCGCAGCCGCGATGGCGCACAGCAACAGTGCAAGAGTCAGGATGCGAAAAGATATCTTCATTTACTGCAAAATATTTACGACGGCCCCGTCGCTGAGCGGCTGCCCATTGGTCGTGCCCAGCGCGACGGCATCGCCTTCATTGAGTCCGGAGAGGATTTCTATCTGCGTAATATTGGATGCGCCAGTCGTCACCTGGGTGCGGCGAAGCACTCCATCTACTATGCGATAGACATAG
>DASRBV010000144.1:0-6108 GCA_035653455.1 Pseudacidobacterium sp.
CATGTACTATGAGCTGCTCCCTGAATTGAAGGCAGTACCTGAGGTCCTGGAGCACATCGAAGACGCCCACGGCAGGGTCCCCTTTGCCGTCGTTTCCGGAAGCACCCGCCATTCTGTGACGGCATCGCTCGCTGCGCTCAATCTTCTGGAAAAATTCGACACGCTGGTCTGCGCAGGCGATTACAAACGCAGCAAACCCCACCCGGAATGCTTTCTCCTCGCAGCCGAACGCCTCGGAGTTGCCCCTGAAAACTGTCTCGTCTTTGAAGACACTGAGATGGGCATCCAGGCCGCAACCTCCGCAGGCATGGCCTCAGTCAAAGTCCCCATGCCCTGGGAACGAACAGAATGACAAGTATGTAGGACCCGTCATTCTACGACCGAAGGGAGGAAGAATCCCAGCGATGTGCGGCTCAGCCAATCCCGCCTTTCCCGGCGTTGAATCATCCCGACCATCCGGTTTTGAAGGGGCACGGCTTTCAGCCGTGCCGTTGCATCCTGCAAACATGCGGCTTTAGCCGCTGAGGGATCGCCTTTCCAGCTTTGAAATCATACATTCCTTCAGACCAGCCCCTGGGGGAACTCTCACGCAATCCGGTAAGCCGACTCCCGCCATTCCGACGATCGCTCTATTGCCGTCATTCTACGATGCGGATAACTGCGGCGCTCCTTGATGACCTCGCCGCCATTCCGACGATCGCTCTATTGCCGCTATTTCTGACGACGGATACATAGCCCCGTCATTCTGATGACCGAAGAGAGGAAGAATCTCAGCGATGCGAGTCTCTGGCTGATAGTCTGACTGCTGACCGCTTCTTAGCTCGCATTCCATACAATTCTCCTTCCCATCGAATTGCATCTTGCACAATAATTTCTTCGAGAGGGACCAGCAGTAGCCACTACCATCACATCTCCGAAATCCCGCACCCGCCGTATGGGTCTTGTTCCCTTGATCGCGGCAACCTATTTCATGGTTTCAGGCGGACCTTATGGTATCGAGGATATCCTCAGCGGAGCCGGATATTCCAAAGCGTTCCTCATCCTCCTTGTCTTCCCCTTTCTCTGGAGCTTTCCCACGACCCTCATGCTCGGCGAACTCTCGAGCGCCATTCCCGCCGAAGGCGGATTCTATGTCTGGGTGCGACGCGCCCTCGGCCCCTTCTGGGGATATCAGGAAGCATGGCTCTCCCTCACGGCCAGCATCTTTGACATGGCCATTTATCCCACCATCTTCGTGCTCTATCTCGGCAGGCTCTTTCCCGCATGGACAGCCGGCCACCGCGGCATGATGTGGGAGCTGGCGCTCGTCGCCGCCTGCTGTGTCTGGAACCTCTGCGGCGCGCCCGCCGTCGGCAAAGGCTCCGTCGCGCTGTTCCTCGCATTGCTCAGCCCCTTTGTCGTTCTGGTCATCCTGGGATTTCTCCACGGTCCACACTGGCGTGGCGAAACAACAGCATTCACAGGGGGAAGCATCAGCACCGCCGTAATCGTCGCGATGTGGAATTATATGGGGTGGGACAACGCCTCCACTGTCGCCGAAGAAGTTGAAAATCCGCGCCGCAATTATCCCCTGGCCATGCTGTTGTGTGCCGCATTGGTGGCCATCTCCTATCTGCTTCCCGTCGCAGCAGCCGGATATGCCGGCATTTCCGTCACGCAATTCTCTACCGGCTCATGGGCCGATGCGGCCAGCACACTCGGCGGCCCGCTCCTGGCAGGGGCCGTCGTTCTCTGCGGGACCATCAATGGCCTCGGCATGTTTAACGCTCTCGTGCTCTCTTATACCCGCCTGCCCATGGTCCTTGCTCAGGACGGAATGCTGCCCTCATGCTTCGCCCTGAAAAACCGTCGCGGCGTCCCCTGGGTCGCCGTCATCGTCTGCGGAGCAGCATGGGCGGCGGCACTTGGCTTTCGCTTCGAAGAGCTGATTTCCATTGACCTCATCCTCTACGGCAGCAGTCTCCTTCTCGAATTCATTGCCCTCGCCGTCCTGCGCTTCACCGAACCCGCCCTGCCGCGCCCCTTCCGGGCCGGAAATAAATTCATGGCCTGTACGCTCGGCCTCCCGCCCGCCCTGTTGATTCTTTACGTAATGTATTCCGCCCGGGGCGAGCGCATGGCCCACATGCCTGCCCTGCTCTTTGGGCTTCTCATCGCCCTTGCAGGCCCTGTCTTCTACTGGCTTTCCCGTAAGTGCTGGACGCCTGAAATGGATTGCGCCGCTTCCCGCACCGCCATCATCCATTCAAAAAACAAGTCATACTAGTAAACAGGAGCCATAATGCCTACCGCTCATCCTCTGCCAACGACACTCGGTGATCTGCGTAAGAGCCAGGAATTTTCAGAATCCCGCCTCGCTGCTCGCAGCGTGAAAGATGAGCTGCGCGAAAACCTCATCGCCCGCCTCAAATCGCGCGAGACCATCTTTCCAGGCATTGTCGGATATGAAGACACGGTCGTGCCGCAGATTGTCAACGCCATTCTTTCCAGGCAGAACTTCATCCTGCTCGGTCTGCGCGGACAGGCCAAGAGCCGCATTCTGCGCGCCCTTACAGGCATTCTCGATGACCAGATGCCCTTCATCGCCGGATGCGAAATCCGCGACAACCCCTACAAGCCGCTCTGCAGGCGCTGCCGCGACCTCATCGCTGAAAAAGGCGACGCCACCCCCATTGACTACATGGGCCGCGATGAGCGTTACGTCGAAAAGCTCGCCACGCCCGACGTCACCGTGGCCGACCTCATCGGCGACCTCGACCCTATCAAGGCCGCACGCGGCGGACATCACCTCGCCAGCGAGCTGACCATGCACTTCGGCCTGTTGCCCCGCGCCAACCGCGGCATCTTCGCCATCAACGAGCTGCCTGACCTCGCCGGAAAAATCCAGGTCGCGCTCTTCAACATCATGCAGGAAGGCGACGTGCAGATTAAAGGCTACCCCGTCCGCCTCGCGCTCGATGTCGCGCTCGTCTTCAGCGCCAATCCTGAAGACTACACAGCGCGCGGCAAAATCGTTACCCCGCTGAAAGACCGTATCGGCTCGGAGATCCGCACGCACTATCCTGAAACACTCGAAGAAGGCATCGCCATCACGGCACAGGAAACATGGAGCAACCGCGGCCTCGGCACGCTTGAGGTCCCGCACTACTTGCGCGAAATCGTCGAGCAGATCGCCTTCACTGCGCGCGAAGACAAAAAGGTAGACAAGCGCAGCGGCGTCAGCCAGCGCCTGCCCATCTCCACAATGGATCTCGTCATCTCGAACGCCGAACGCCGTTCCCTGCTTCATGGCGAACCGCTCATCATGCCTCGCATCGGAGACATCTATGCCTCACTGCCTGGAATCACAGGAAAGCTGGAGCTTGAATACGAAGGCGAAATGCGCGGCGCAGACACCGTCGTCCGTGAGATTCTCCGCGCCGCTATCGCCAAAATCTTCGACAAATACTTCGGCGGCACCAACACACAGCAAATTGAACAGTGGTTCAATCTCGGCGGCACCATCAAGTTCGATGACGACCAGTCCTCAAAATCCATCGCATCTGAGTTAAAGCAGATTCAGGGACTCGTCGAAAAGCTCGCTCCGCTCAGCATTACAGCCAAATCTGACCCGGAGCATCTGGTCGCCGCCGCCGAATTTCTTCTGGAAGGCATGTATGCACACCATCGCATCAGCCGCACGGAAGAACGGGCCTTCACCGCCGCCGAAAAACCACAGCGCAGCACCATGCGCCCGGAACGCGACCTCGAACGCGACCTGGAAGACTGGCCGCAGCGCCGGACCCGTCGCGGCTTTAACTAAGACAACGCTGGCATTCCGGGCAGAGAGTCGTCATCCTAACGGCCAATAATATATCCCGTCATTCTGACGACCGAAGGGAGGAAGAATCCCAGCGATCTGAGCGTTAGGCCAATTTCGCTTCACCGTGGTCCACGAAAAGTGGTGACGTCACTCCAGGCGAGCGCACAATCTTTAGCTGCTTTGGGCCGTCCCTATCTCGGCGCGGGCGTTCCCGAGTCGGCCAGCGCATAGGCCAGCACTGTCATCACCGCTGCATTCTCATTCAGTTCTTGCGGATTGACTTTATCGAAGGTGTCCGCCGCTGTGTGGTGGTAGTTGAAGTAAAACCGGCTGTCCTGGTTCGGAGCAAACTGCGGCACTCCCTTCAGAAATGAAATGTCCTCTCCTGCATCCGGACTCATCGTTACCACCGTCGCCCCAATCGGCGCCAGCGCATGCGCCACTGGGCGCAGCCATTCCTCCAGTTGCGGATTGCCCGCCGCCATCATTCCAATGGGATGCCCGGCTCCCAGGTCCGACTCAATCGCGCCGGTGTGGTTGTTCATATCGCCTGCGTGCTCTTTGGAATAGGTCTCCGCGCCCGACCCGCCCTGCTCTTCGTCCATCCATGCCACAAAACGCACCGTGCGTTTGGGATGAATACCCAGCTTCTGCAGCAGATGAATCGCCTGCATGGAAACGGCAATTCCCGCGCCATCGTCAATCGCGCCTGTCGCCAGGTCCCATGAATCCAGATGACCGGAAACAATTACCACCTGCTCCGGATGCTCGCTTCCCTTCCAGTCAGCAATCACGTTATAGCTCGGTACTTTGGGCAAATTTTGCGGAGTCAACGTAAGGTGCATCCGCACCGGCCCTTGCTGTGACAGGTCTTTCAGCAGGTCAGCATCTTCCGCCGTCACTGCCGCCGCCGGAATTTTTGGAAGCCCCTCAGCATAGAAGGTTGCTCCGGTGTGCGGCAAACGGAAGTCGGCGTTTCCCACAGACCGCACCAGGACTGCAACTGCGCCTAACGAAGCGGCAACACTCGGCCCAGCTCCGCGATAGACCACTGCCTGTCCATAGGCGGCAAGCCCGTCTCCCTGCGCCGCCAGGCGCTTGTCAAACTTCTCATTCAGCAGAAGGATTTTGCCTTTGACTGCGCCTTCCGGCAGCTTCTTCACATCATCGAAGGAATCCGCCACAACCACGTCCGCCGTCACCCCATTCGCCGGAGTCGCCACACTGCCTCCCAACGCGGTCAGCACGATCTTCTGCGTTGTACCCTCAGCCATGCCTGGCCATGCAACCAGCTCGCCCGTCTCCACACCACGCACCCAGTGGGGCACCATGGTTTTTTCAAGATGCACATCCGCGCCCAGCGCCTTCATCTCGGCGGCAACATACTCGACCGCTTTCTGCGCCTGCGGAGAACCACTCAGCCGCGGTCCGATATTGTCCGTCAGGTGTCGCAGTTCATCCAGCGCATAGGGGTCCTGCATCGCCGCATCGCGCAGCTTTTCCATGGTCGCAATCTGGTCTGCCGTCCACGCGCCGGTGGATGTGTTCATCAACCGCTGCAATCTGTCCTGAATCGAAGGGCTTTGCGCAACGCAATGAAGCGTCGCGCACACGGCCATAGAGGCAAAAAGAACGTACTTTCTGGGCATAGGCGCATCCTACCATGCCAGACGCACGGACCGTTCCCGTCCCTTTCCCCACGCCTGTCAAGCATCACGAAAGTAACAAAGCCCTCTAACTCCTTCCCACAGCAGGAGATAGCCAACAACCCGCAATGCCGGAACACCCCTCTCAACCAGCTATACTGAACATAGAGGGTAAAAATTCTCCCAAAGGGCCCGCCCACAAAGCGGGCCTTGCGCATTTTTCAGCTAACCGGCTTTTCAGCTACCCGCTTTTCAGCCACCGCAACGCAAAGGAACCGCCATGTACAACGAGTGCCGGCACATTCTCACCAACGGAAACCGCTGCCAGTCCCCGGCCCTGCGCCATCACGACTTCTGCTACTTCCACTCCGTCCACCGCGCCCAGCCCCCCGTCGAGGCCACTTTCGACCTCAACCTGCCCCCGCTCGAAGACCCCGACGCCATCCAGCTCGCCCTCTCCCAGCTCGCCCAGGCCCTGGCCGCCAACAAGATTGACATTCGCCGCGCCCGCGCCCTCGCCATGGTCCTGCGCATCGCCTCCGCCAACTTCCGCCATACCATCGCCGGCCAGCGCCTGCTTCAGAAAAAGAGCGAACCACAACAAGACCCTGCCCCGGCCCTCTACGAACAACAGATGGTCCGCGAAACCTGCTCCCACTC
>DASRBV010000145.1:0-5596 GCA_035653455.1 Pseudacidobacterium sp.
AATCGTGCCAGCGAACCATGCTGGATCTGCTGCGCGAGATGGTCGAAATCGAATCGCCCAGCGACGATAAGGCCGCAGTGGACCGCTGCTCTTCCTTTCTCGCAAAGCAATGCAAATCACTCGGAGGGCGAGTGCGGCTTCATAAACAAAAGGCATTCGGCGACCTGCTGGAAGCGCGGTTTGGCCCCGCAGCCGGAAAATCTAGACGAAAGCCCATCCTTTTGCTGGGACATCTGGATACGGTTTGGCCTCTGGGAACACTAAAGAGTATGCCCTTTCGCATGGCCCAGGAACGGGCGTGGGGGCCGGGTGTTTTGGACATGAAGGCCGGAGTGGTAATGGCCCTGACGGCTCTTTCTATTTTGCAACACCAGAAGCGGCTGAAGCGCCCGGTGATCATGCTGCTGAACAGCGATGAAGAAATCGGCAGCACGGTATCGCGTCCTGTCACTGAGGAGCTGGCGCTTGAGTGTGAGGCCGTTTATGTTCTGGAACCGGCGCAGGGACTGGACGGCGCGTATAAGACTGCGCGCAAGGGCATCGGTAACTATCGCGTAAGCGTAAAAGGCGTGGCCGCGCACAGTGGAGTGGATTTTGAGCGCGGACACAGCGCCATCGCTGAACTTGCACGGCAGGTCGTGCGTATAACAGGTTTTACCGAATTGGAGCGCGGGACCACGGTGAATATTGGAACCATTCAGGGGGGAACGCGATCTAACGTAGTAGCAGCCGAGGCCCACGCCGACGTGGATGTTCGTATTGTGCGGGCCAGAGAGGCGGGGCGCGTGGAGAAACAATTTCGTTCTTTGCGCGTCTTTGATAACAAGTGCAGTCTGCATGTAGAAGGCGGACTGAACCGTCCTCCGATGGAGCGCACGCGCGGAACGGTGGCGCTCTACAAGCGGGCCACAGCCTTGGCCCGCGCGCTTGGAGTTGATTTGAAGGAAGCAGCGACGGGAGGCGGTTCAGACGGCAATTTTACTTCCGCCCTCGGCGTGCCCACATTAGACGGAATGGGAGCAGTGGGAGAAGGCGCGCATGCTGCGCATGAATCCATCCTGCTCGAACACCTGGCTCCGCGAACGGCCCTGCTGGCAGCCATGCTGGAATGAGGTCTACATGTTGAAGTTCATTGAATTCGCACTGCTGGCTGTATCGCTGCTGATTATCTTCGGCCTGGTGGCCGTTTCTCCGCGCACGCAGGCGTCTGTCCCGGAGATTGCGGAGAGTACGGAGGCAGAGGCGCCGGTCCTGCCAAAGCTGTAAGTTTTTGGTCCCTGCTAAGAACTACCCCACCCAAGCCAGAATTATGCCTGAAGCAGCCACCCCGGCAATTTGGTAGCGCACTGTGAAAAGCAGATACTTGCCCTTTGGCTCAGGATGACGAATAGATTTATAGATATGGTGAGCATCAGGCTGAGAGTGCCGCTGGCTTGCTAATCCGCTGACCTGCTTCCATTCCTGATACCCTCAAATCAGCTATGGAGAAAAAGGAAACGCGCGTCCGGTTTGCGCCTTCACCCACCGGACTGCTGCACGTGGGCAATGCCCGCACGGCGCTTTATAACTGGCTGGTGGCCCGCCATACAGGCGGAAAATTTGTCCTTCGCATTGAAGACACCGACGTGGAGCGCAGCCGCGAAGAGCACGAAAAGCAGCTCATCGAAGACCTGCGCTGGCTGGGCCTTGACTGGGACGAAGGTCCGGAAATGGGTGGTCCGCATGGGCCGTACCGTCAATCGGAGCGGCTTGAAATCTATCGCAAACATACAGAGCAGCTTTTAACCGAAGGCAAGGCCTACCGCTGCTTCTGCACGGCAGAAGAGCTAGAAGCCGAGCGCCAGAAGGCCATCGTGGAACACCGCCCGCAGGTATATTCGGGCAAGTGTCGCTCCATTGCGAAGACCAATTCCGACGGGCGCGCCGCTGCCGGCGAGCCATTTGCCGTGCGTCTACGCATTCCGGACAAACCGCTGCGCTTTCATGACATGGTCCGGGGCGAAGTGGAATTTCCGAATGAAACCGTGAGCGACCCTATCCTTGTCCGTTCAAGTGGCATCCCCGTTTACAACTACGTGGTGACGGTAGATGACGCGCTGATGGAGATCACGCATGTCATTCGCGGGGATGATCACATCTCGAACACGCCCAAACAAGTGGCCATTTATGAGGCCTTCGGATGGCCTGTGCCCGAGTTTGCCCATCTCTCCACGATTCTCGGCAGCGATCGCGAGCGGCTTTCCAAGCGCCACGGCGCGACTTCGATTGCGAGCTTCCGCGAGATGGGCATTCTGCCTGAAGCGCTGGTGAACTATCTTGCGCTTCTGGGCTGGGGCGCGGAGGGCGGCACGCGCGAGACCTTTACCCGCGAAGAGCTGATCAAAGAATTCAGGCTGGAGCGTGTGACCGCATCCCCTGCCGTTTTTGACTTCGATAAGCTGCACTGGCTCAACCGGCATTATCTGAAGCTGTCCAGCCCGGCGCACGTTCTCGATCTGGCATGGCCTTACTTTGCGAAGAGGCAATGGCTGCCCGCACGCGATGTTGCGGACAAGCAAACTGTGGACTGGTTTGGGAAACTGCTGACGCTCTTTCTGCCCGCGGTGGACCGCCTGGAGCAATTGCCGGAGAAGGCGCAGTTTATCTTTCATTTCGATGCGATGGCTGCAAAGGCCAACGAAGAAAATACGCAGATCTTGCAATCAGGGTCTGCGCAGAAGGTGCTTGGGGCCTTTGCAGGGTGCGTCCGCGCACATCACGGGGTAGTCACGCCGGAGCTTTTTAAAAGCTGGATGAATGAAGTGAAATCCGAAACCGGGAGGAAGGGCAAAGAGTTGTTTCATCCCGTGCGCATTGCTCTTACCGGGGCGCATTCCGGCCCGGAGTTCGACAAGCTCATCCCGCTGTTTGAAGAGGGCAGTGCACTAGCCTTGCCTGAGCATGTGCTGAGCGTGCGCGAGCGGATAGAACAATTTATACCGGCATGAGTGTAAGGCTGGAAGTGAGTTTCTCCCATAGCTGGACCGTCAAGGTTCTCAAAGAACGCCCACTCATCGCGCCTGCGCGGCAGTTCGTCTATCCGCGACAGGCGGAGGAAGTCGAGCGCGGTGCGCTGGAGCTCCTCATCCAGCCAGCAGACGGAGCCAAATTCCTGGCCACCTGCGCTGCAGGTTTTGCTGATCCCTCGGCGCCTACGGGCGTGTGGAGCTGCCCTCACCCTGACTGGCTCTGTGCTGTCTCCGGAGGCTACGCCTATCTCATCCATACGCTTCAACCGGAAACATGGCAAATGGTTCCGTACCGCCCGGTGCTGGGAATTCGCGCATTGCCTGCACAGCAACTGCTGCTGTTTATCGGACATCATTCCATCCTCGCCTGGGGACGGGAAGGGCTGGCGTGGCAGTCAGAGCGCCTTTCATGGGAGGGCGTGCAGGTCACAGGCATTGTGGACGATGCACTCCACGGCCTCGGCTGGGACCTGATGACCGACAAAGATGTGCCGTTTGCGTTGGATTTGAGGACGGGAAAGCGGATTGGCTAAATAAGCCCGTCTTCTTTTTCCGAATGGCGGATTTGAGTGTTTGGTTAATGCGTGTCTGCCAGCCTGGTCCGGTGGACTTGAAGTGCTCCAGTACCTCGGGAAAGAGCGCAATCGGCATATATAGGGCAGAGCCCTCAAAGAGAGGCGGCATGAATTGGCTGCCCAGGCGGGTAGCCAGCGAAATCGTCACGAGCAGGAAGATCACATTGACTGCGATGGTGAGCCAGCGGTGACGCAAACAGAATTTCAGAATGGGCAGATAAATCGCCTGGGCGATGCGGAAGTAACGATATTATGCTGTATGCCTCCTAATCTCCGGCGATGGCCATTTCCTGCTCTGTCTGGATGTACTTCCTGTTGCGAAGCTCCTGTTCCAGCTTGGCGAGCTGGGCCTCAATGTCTTTCTCCTTTATCCTGCGCTGGATAATGTCCTCGCGGTAGCGGCGGAGGAAATAATCTATTGTCTCCACGCGAATGCGGATGGAACCGGACGGCTTGTTCTCATCGAGATCCTTGAAGGAGAAATACGGGGTCCCGGACTCTTCGATGATGCCTTCGATCACTCCATAGATGGGTGCGTCGTGCCCGCACTTGAAGCTTGATACTTCAAGTGCGACGAGGTTTGGATGGCGCGCTGTAAATTTCGCGGCCCAGACTTTGTGATTGGTGCTGGTGGAGTAGCGGTTCTTCCACACATCGCTGATATCCAACGGGTGGGTGATGACGCCCGCCCGAACTTCATCGCCGAAGAGGCGTTCGAGCAGGTCTTCATCGAGAGGAAGCGTGCTCTGCGAAAAGACCGGATAACCAAGCTTCTGGAACTCTTCCATAATCTCGTGGTTCAGGCCAGGATCGTGATGATAGACGCGTCCCAGCATGACGATGCCGATACGGTCTTCGCGCTCAAGCTGGTCGAGCACTTCGCGCGCCTTACGGCGAATTTCGGCTTCGTAGTCGAGAAGGGCCGTGAAGCCAACTTCAATGGCGCGGTCGTTTTCTTCGCGCGAAAGGCCAAGTATCGGTGCCCAGGCCTTGTACATCTGGTCGGCGCAGATCTTCTGGTCCTGCAGATTGAGAATTGGATCGAGATACGAGATGCCGTTCTCGGCAAAGATATCGTTTTCTTTTGTGAATGCTGCTTTCACAACTTCCGGAGTGGCTGTCACAGTCGGGCAGGCGTTCGAGCCGGTCAGATTTACCAGCGGCGTGTGCAGGACGTCATACATCGGGAACCAGACGGCGTTGAGCGGCTTCTTGTTGTGCTTCGTAGTGAGCAGGTTGTAAACGTGCGCGATGCCGATCTTCGATGGATAGCAGGGGTCAATCGCGCCGCGGCTCGCGCCTGCGCGGTAAAGCTCGGGCGTGGTGTAGTCCGAATAGATGATGTTTTCAGCCTTGATGCCCAGACTGGCAAAGTAAGCATTGAACAGCGGCGCGTATGTGTAGATGTTCAGCAGACGAGGAATGCCGATGCGGAAGTCCTTGCGGTGTTCCATCAGCGCGGCGCGCTCTTTGATGGCCTTTGAGACGAAGAGGCCTTTTGCGTTTGGGACCGGATCGGCGACAACTTGGACCTCGCGGTGACGGAAAACATCGTGTGCTGCAATGTCCACGAAGTTCGGGTTTGCGGCCTTGATCTTGTCTATGTCCGCCTTGATGTCCTTCATCTCGTCGAGGTCTTCGACGGTGCCTTTTTCGCAGGTGGCGATGATGAGGCGCTGCTCACCTTTGCGCAGAGGCACTTTGGTCTTACGCGGCTGGAATTCAACTGGTTTGGGCAGCTCGACGACTTTGCTAGATCCGGGCGCAAGCTGAATCTGCACGAGAGGCTCGGCCTTTGCTTTAAAGGGAGAGGCATGGGTGCTGCATGACGAACCGTGTGTATGGGCTTCTGCTTCAGGCAGGTTTGCCTGAATTTGTTCAAGGCTGGGCAGGTTCTGGATATTTGTAACTGCCGCGGTTACTTCTTCCGGAGTAGCGGCGCGGTCGGTATGCTCTCCATTCACATCCACGTCAATAAATGTGCGCAGGCAGTTGTTTTTGCAGAAGTAGCAG
>DASRBV010000146.1:0-8184 GCA_035653455.1 Pseudacidobacterium sp.
GTTTTTCCCGTTATGTCGAAGACAAAGATCCTGCCTTCGCGCAGGTAATGTAGCGGCTTTGCGCACTCAGGGTTTGCGCAATTATTTACCATAACCATCTCCCCGAAAAACTGCTGCGCTCATGGGCTGCGGCGGATGAGCAAAAGTGTTGTGAACTGGCTGGAGAACTCGACTCTCCAACAGAATACTTTTCGCTGGTACTAAGTTTGATGCCCTGCTATGACAGGCAGGTTTCTCAGCGGGTAAAAATTACGAGAAATTTTTGCTATACGAGGGGAAAAGTTACTGCCAGCCCGACATTAAACCGGTTTTGTGGGCGGGAGGTGTGCCCTTATTGTGTGAGAGAATAAAAAGTTCGTCTAAAAAGCCTGAAAGATATGCCGATTCTTCGTTCTTTTTTTATTGCTCTTTCCCGTAATTCATCTATAAGAAAGTTTTCCGAACGGTCAGCCATGGGCCGCCGGATGTCATCGCGCTTTGTTGCCGGAATGGACATTGAGGAGGTCATCCGTTCAGCCAGGGCGCTGGGAAATCTGGGCATCGCTTCGACCCTGGACAGTCTGGGCGAAAATGTGACCACTCCAGAGGAGGCGCGGCGTTCGGCTGAGATATATCACCGGCTGATGGATGCCATCGAGCGCCAGAAGCTGAATGCCAATGTGAGCCTGAAGCTGACGCAGATGGGGATGGACCTTGATCCGGCGCTGGCTGAGGAAATTGTGGCAGAACTAGTGCAGCATGCGGTTGCCGCCAATACTTTTGTCAGGGTAGACATGGAGGGCAGCGAGTATACGCAGGCCACCATTGATATGGTGCAGCGCCTCCATGCAATTGCTGGAAACCGCGGCCATGTTGGGGTGGTGATTCAGGCCTATCTTTATCGAAGCGCAGACGATATCCGGACACTGACAGGAGATGGCATCCGCATCCGGTTATGCAAAGGCGCCTATAAGGAGCCAGCCAGTATTGCCTTTCCTGAGAAGAAGGACGTAGACGCAAATTTTGTGAAGCTGATGCGGGTACTGCTCACCAGCGGTATCTATCATGGCATCGCCACGCATGATGAACACATGATTGCTGCGACAAAGCAGTTTGTCCGGGAGCATGGGCTTGACCCAAACTGCTTTGAATTTCAGATGCTGTATGGTATTCGCCGCGACTTGCAGAAATCGCTGGTACGGGAAGGCTTCCATATGCGCGTGTACGTGCCCTTTGGGGCAGAGTGGTATCCGTACTTTATGCGACGGCTGGCGGAGCGTCCTGCAAATGCGTTGTTTCTTGCCAGGAACCTGTTGAAGAAATAACCAGCACCTACTCTGCCGGGCCTTCCTGCACGAGCGGTCCACGAATCTCTTCGAGCAGGGAAATGAGTGTCGAAAGCTGTTCTTTGCTGAAGCCTTTCAGTAACGTTTTTGCGTGGTTATTCACAACCGGCTCCAGTTCTTCCAGAAGTTCCAGGCCGCGCGGCGAGATGCGCGTATAAATGACACGGCGGTCTTTGGGATTACGCCGCCTGCGGACGAGACGCTGTTTTTGCAAGCGGCCGAGGAGGCGGGTGATGTCGGGGTCGCTGCTGATGAGGCGTTCGCCGATGTCAGAACATCGCAGGCCATTCTCTCCGGCCCCTCTCAAAATGCGTAGCACGTTGTATTGCGTTGGCGTAATGCCATGCGGTTTTAATGTTTGCTGGAAATGATACTGAAGACGGTCAGCGGTGCGAACAATGTTGAGCACGGCCTCATCTTCGAGGCTAGGGAATGGACGGGTCTGCTTGATCTCTGCCTGGAGCTTGCTGGCCATACATGCTTTTATAACCCAAATACGGGCACGCCGGGGCGACGCGCCCGGTGGATTTACTGTTTGATGAGTTCGATGTCGAGTTCGACCTTGACGTCATCGCCGATGACAGAATCACCGGACTTGAGATTCCCGTTCCAGACCAGACCAAAGTCCTGGCGGTGGAGGGTCGTGGTTGCAGAGAAGGCACGGCGTGTTTTTCCCCAGGGATCAACCTGCTCTTTACCTGGACTTTCGAGGGCGAGCGAGACCGGCCGGGTGACGCCATGGATCGTCAGGTCTCCCGTCAATTGCAACTGGCCATTCGCGTTTGAAAGGCCTTTGCTGGTGAAGGTCATCTGAGGATATTTGGCGACGTCAAAGAAATCAGGGCTTTTCAGATGCTGATCGCGCTGGGCGACGCCCGTATCCACGGTTGTGACATCAATGACTGCGTTTACGCTGGATTTTGCGATGTCCTTTTCGTCCAGTACTACGGTCCCGTTGATATTGCCGAAGCGTCCATGGACGTTGGAAATGGCCATATGCCTGATGCTAAATTCGGCCTGGCTGTGAGCGGGGTCAATCTGCCATTTTGTTGCCTGGGCGTGCGCAGCAGAGGCGGCCAGGGCCAGCAGGGCGGCGAAGAGGGTGTTTTTGTTTACGGATTGCATGGAAATTATCGTTCTCCCTGGAAATTTGAAGCAGTGATGCTGTTTAGATACAGGAGAATTTTATTCGTTGCAACAGTTATTTTGCGGAAAAATTCTGCTTTTGTTCTGCTACTCTCTTGATTTCGCATGCAGATACGCATTTTCGAGCATTTTCGTGACCTGACTGCGGCGCAGCGGCATGCCTTTACGGCGGCTTTTCTGGGATGGTCGCTCGATGCTTTCGACTATTTCCTGCTGGTCTTTTGTATTTCTGCCATTGCAGTGGACTTCCATGCCCGCGCGTCAGATGTGGCCGAGGCGCTGTTTCTGACACTGGCCTTCCGCCCTGTGGGAGCGTTTCTCTTTGGCGCATTGGCAGACCGGTTTGGAAGGCGGCCGGTGCTGATGTTGAATATCGCGTGCTACTCGATTTTTGAGTTGTCCTGCGCCTTTGCTCCGTCTCTTCATGCGCTGCTGGTTTTGCGCGCCTTGTTTGGGATTGCGATGGGTGGCGAATGGGGCGTGGGTGCTGCGCTCGCATTCGAGACCCTGCCGAAGGAGGGACGTGGCTTCTTTTCCGGTTTGCTGCAGGAGGGCTATGCGGTTGGGTACCTGGTGGCGGCAGCGGCCTACGCGCTGCTGTACAGACCTCTGGCACATATAAGCTGGCACGGACACGCTGTGGGTTGGCGCGGACTCTTCGTGATTGGGGCATTGCCTGCGCTATTGATTTTTTATATCGGGTCGCGTGTGGAAGAGTCTCCAGTATGGAGCGAAGGACGGCAAAGGAGGGACAAGGTTTCGATTTCCCGGGACGATATTGGGAAATATGCAGCGACATTTCTATTTTTAGTGCTGCTCATGACGGGATTTAACCTGTTCTCGCATGGCACCCAGGACCTCTATCCAACCTTTCTGCAAAAAGACCACGGTTATTCGGCCGGGCTGACGGGCACGATTGCTGTTGTTTATAACGTTGGCGCATTGCTTGGAGGCGTCTTTTTCGGAGGGATTTCAGAACGGTTTGGGCGTAAACGCGCGATTATTGGCGCGGCCCTGTTGTCTTTGCCTGTGGTTCCTTTGTTTGCCTTTGGGAGATCGGCCGAAGTATTGGCTGCGGGCGCATTTCTGATGCAGTTCATGGTGCAGGGCGCGTGGGGTGTGGTTCCTGCTTATCTTACCGAGCTTTCGCCTGCTCCCGTTCGTGCTACTTTTCCTGGACTGGCGTACCAGCTTGGAAATCTTTTGGCTTCCCGCAATGCGGTGATCCAGGCGAAAGCGGCGGAGCACTACGGGAACTATGCCGTAGTGCTGGCAGCCACGGTGGTGATTGTGGCGCTGTATCTGACGTGCGTGACTGCATTGGGCAGAGAAGCGAAGGGCACGGAGATGAGCGCGTCCTGAAAGAGGTCTGAGTGCGTCCTCATCGCGTCAGGGAGCGAATGGAAGCGCTTGCAATTCAGTGTGAATACTTTTAATCTCATCATCCAAAGAGACAATTCGGAAAAACTGCGCTCTGAAAAATTACAAGCGGAGGCAATGGATTGTCTGCTTACCGGGTGATGAAGGCCGGTGGATCCATCTGACTCAATATTCATTCTGCAGGAGAGGAATGCATGCAGCGGCGTGATTTTATGAAAGGGCTGATGGCTGCCTCAGTAGGCGCAAAAGCCATGTTGGCGCAGCAGCCCAGTCCGGCGGCACCTTCAACGCCTCCACCAGCACCTACTGCGCCCGGGCCTGTGCCGTGGATGCGTGGGTTGTCGCAGATCCAACCCAATGCGATCCGGCAGGTTGTTCCTGACGCTGTTGCCGGAACCCATGCGCGGTTTTTTTCTGACACGCAGTTTGCGACGCTACGGAAGTTGAGCGAAATTCTGATGCCTCCGATGAGGGGCTATCCGGGTGCGCTGGATGCGGGAGCTCCGGAGTTTCTGGATTTCCTGATCGGTGTCTCACCGCAGGAACAGCAGCAAATGTACCAGTCCGGTCTGGACAGGCTCGAATCTGAAGCGAAACACCGTTTCGGAAAACCATTTGCTTCTGTCAGCGCAGAGGAGGCAGACCAGCTTATCCGGCCCTGGCTGAGGACGTGGATGAGTGATCATCCGCCCAAGGACGGCCATGAGCGGTTCATCAATGTGGCGCATAGCGACATCCGCACGGCAACGGTGAATTCACGGGAGTGGGCGGAGGCTGCGAAGGAGAAAGGCAAGCAGCCTCCGGACCAGGGAATTTTCTGGTATCCCGTTGATCCTGATATGCGCCGGGAAGGCCAGGCGGCATGCAAGGCCGCCGGCAAAAAGAGGCATCTCTGAAGCGGACATCTTCGCAGGAGCATATAGAGGAAATTGATGGCGGAAGAAAAAGTTGACGTTCTGATTATTGGCTCGGGCCATTCCGGCGGGATGGCGGCGAAGATACTGACGGAGAAGGGTATTTCCTGCCTGATGCTGAATGCAGGTCCGATTCCTGACCCGCGCAAGGACACGGAATGGAAACCGGCCTATGCTCTGCCTTATCGCGGATTTAAAGAACCAGGCAAGGTCCCGCACATTTTTCAGGCCAATGAGTTCAATGCAAACACCTGGGTGGACGAGCAGGAAGTCCCGTATACATACAATCCGCAGCACCCATACAACTGGGTGCGGGTGCGGTTGTTTGGCGGGCGGTCGCTCTTCTGGTCGCGGCAGTCGTTTCGCCTCAGCGATTATGAGTTCAAGGCGAAATCGCATGACGGTTATGGAGACGACTGGCCTATCAGCCTTGCCGATGTTGCACCGTATTACTCGCGGGTAGAAGAGATCTTTCGAGTGACGGGAACCAAGGAAGGTGTTCCGCAATATCCTGATGGCAACTTCATTCCGGATGATTCGCCGTGGACCGGATGCATGAAGCGGTTTATTGCGGCGGGCAAGAAGTTGGGAGTGCCGGTTTATAAGGCGAGGCAGTCGCTGGGAGTGAATGGATTGGCAAGCTCAGTGAATCTGCTGCTGCCCGACGCTTTTGCGACGGGCAGGCTGAAGGCGATTTCCAATGTAGTGGTACGCGAACTGGGCGTGGACAAGAATACTGGTCTGGTGAATGAGGCCCATTTTGTGGAGCGGCATTCAAGGCGGGAAATGTCAGTCAAAGCGCGTGTAGTGGTGCTGGCGGCGGGGACGCTGGAGAGCACGCGCCTGCTGCTGAATTCCAAACTGGCGAACTCAAGCGGCGTGATGGGGCACTATCTGATAGACCAGGTGTATGGACCAGGGATTGTCTGCTCGGTGCCCGAGGCGCGCGATGGCAAGGCGACTCCGGAGCTGATTGGCGGAACGGCACTTGTTCCGCGTTTTCGAAATATTGATACGAAGGCCGCGAATTTTATTCGCGGATATGCTCTGAACGTCTACAGCGGACCTGGGCCGATGGACCCGCGAAATTTTGCCGCCTATGGAGAAGAGCTGCAGAGAAAGATGGACAGCTACCACGGCAGTGGCTTTTCCACCTCGATTATGGGCGAAGTGCTTGCCCGCTATGAAAACCAGGTCAGCATTGATCCTCATGTGGTGGATGCGTGGGGGATTCCTGTGCTGCATATTGACACAAAGTACACCGACAACGAATTCAACATGGCGCGCGATGCAGTGGACACGAGTATTGCCATGGCGGAGGCGGCGGGGTTTGAAGTCCTGACCAAGAATTATGATCCCAATCCGCCGGGGTACAGCATTCACGAACTCGGCACGTGCCGCATGGGAGACGATCCGAAGACCAGCGTTTTAAACAAATGGAACCAGAGCCACGATATCAAGAACCTGTTTGTGGTGGACGGAGCGTGTTTTGTCAGCGGCGGCTGGCAAAATCCCACGATGACGATTCTGGCGCTGGCGATGAGGGCCTCAGAATATCTGGCAGAACAGATGCGGCAGGGAAATGTTTAGGGCCTGATGTTTTCCTGATAGTGCGCATAATTGTTGCTCATAACAGCAGTTTGCAGCTTGTCTATCTCTGGAAATCCATGGGATGATGACGCACCGGAGAAGGCAGGATGCGCATAAGATTTCATCATTCATTCAAGTGAAAAGGAGTTATTAACAACCAGCGTCCTCCTTCAAATGCATCTAAACCAGGAAACGATGTGAAACCGTAAGACACTATCTGCTTACGAGTGAAGGAGGACAGAATGCAGGTTTTTTGCCTTGCGACGGCTGAGGAGCGCGCTGACGTTTGCTGCAGCATCTGTGGCCAGAAATACGCCCTTTACTTCGAACGCAAATCCATGGAAGAGCGCATGGCCGCTATGCAGATGGTGAAGGAGACTTTGGATCGTCACCATCTGCTCGGCGAGGGGAAAGATGTGCATCCCCAAAAGGCATTTACCGTGCCTGAGTGGCATGGGCCCGCGCATATGTCCGGGGCTGCGATTCTTGGCGGCGCTCCACCGTGGGCCGCCTGAGGGCGCTAAAGCCACCTGTTTGCGGGATTCAACGGCACGGCTAAAAAGCCGTGCCCTTCAAAACCGGACTTTCTGACGGCGGGGAAAATCCCAACAGGATTTGGCTAAAGCCTTACATCGCTAAGATTCTTCCTCCCTTTGGCCGTCAGAATGACGGATTCTGCATATACAAAAAATGCTACAGCCCGCCGCACTGGGTTTTTCGTTATCAGAGATGGGGTGAATTTGCGGGTGACTGTGCTCCGGATTGAGCAGCAGGAGCATCGCCGCTGCCGTCATCTTCTGGTTGAGTGCGTTTTGGCAGTTCAAAGGGCTGCTTGAGTCCTTTTTCTGCTGCTGCTTTTGTGTCGGGCTGGCCGTCACGGACGCTCAGCGCTGTCTGGTATTCCACCAAGGCCTGGTCGCGTTCGTCGCGTACATCGTGGATGCGGCCGAGGTAAATGTGGGACCAGGCCAGCAGGCGCGGGTCTTTCGAGAGGCGAATGGTTTCATTGAAGCTCTTTTCGGCCTCGTCCATATGCCCCTGCATCAGGCTGGTCAGTGCAAGGACATAGTTGGCGCGGCCCGGGTCGGGCGTGTGCTCCCTGAGGGCCTGTTGGGCAAGCTGTTGTGCTCCGGCGGCGTCGCCCTGATGCAGTTTGATTTCCGCCAGATCCAGTCCATGTGGCTTGCGCGAGACATGGCTGATCACATCAGACGAACCTTCTTCTGCAAATTCGATATCGCGGGCGCGGTGGACCTGCTGGTCTACGTCCATTCCATAGACCATGGGGCCGATGGCTTCCTTCAGGCTGTCCGGAGTGTGCTCGAAGGCAATGAGCTGGTCATAGAAATACTGCGTGAGCACAAAGCCGGAGACCATGTCTTTATTGACGGCCTGCTGGCGGATGGCGGCGATCTTCTGAAGCGAGGCATTGCGCTTTTGTGTTTCACGTTCGAGATCGGCGCGGCGCACGTCGGGCGGAATTTTGTATTCGGCGATGCCTGTATCCATTGTGCGCGCTTCGACAGCGCGGATGAGGCATTCAATGACCAGCGAGACAATATCGGCGCGGTACTGGAAGTCGAGTGGGGCATCACGCACGGTCTTGAGAATGGGCAGCATGCGGTCCATTGCTGAGGCGCGCGAGTAAAGCAGCGGCTCAATCATGTAGTGCAGGTAGGTATGGCGCACCTCCTGCATACGAATGGAGCCGTTTACGGGCGAGGTCACTACGACGTAATCCGGCCCGTAAACACGGGCGTTTGTCTGCGCGGGTGAAAGCAGCGGCTCGAGGACGACGAGAAAGCGGATGCCGCTATAGGTGCTGGCGG
>DASRBV010000147.1:0-6763 GCA_035653455.1 Pseudacidobacterium sp.
TAAAAAAATATTCTGTCACGCAAGCCAAAACAGGAGCACAATATCCAAGACAGTATTCCGGCCCAGTTCGTCGAACACCGGTCGCAACCTTTGCCTCGTCCTTCTGCTCTACGTTCCATCCGGCGATCGCGATTTCAAAAAACCTAACGGAGGGAAGTATGAGCACGATTACTGCTGTCCCCGGCATTCAGCCTGACGGAAAAGCACCCGTATTGCCCAGACAGAGTGCACCACGCCGTTGCGATGCGACACGCTATATGTGCGCGAGTATCTTCCTCGGTCACGATAAGGAGATTCGCAAAAACCTACGCGCATTCGCTGCCGACCGGCACCATGCCTCGGTACCCAATTACGGGTTGAATGTTCGTCTGCTGGTCAGAGTGCTTGATTTCTTCGATCGGAGAAAGTTCCGCTTTGCTCTCTGGCATGGGCCTCTGGGGCTGCTTATTTTCGTTGTACTTGTCGTGATGTACGCCACTGCCGATGAAACAACGCAGCCGATGACCATCTTTGCGATTGTGCTTGCCGCCGTCCTGCTGGCCATTCCTGAATATCGGCAGGTCATGCGCAACCGTTACAAATATCCGCTTCGGTATTTCTCCAGAGCAACATTCGACCCGGAAAGGGCGATGGAAGCGTTCCGGAACAGCCACGGCAAGCTGGAGCGCGAGATTGCCGGACGCGAGTTTGGCGGAAACACGACCGTTTATGGGGGCTTTGAGCCGTTTACAGGAGAAGGTGGAGCACTGGGCGACTGGTCGCTTGTCATAGACACGCGAAAAGGCAAAGAGGGAGAATCGCCGATGAAGTTCAGCGAGCAGGAACTGGAAGATGCGATTCAGGCGTCTTTTGATAAGCTGGCGCTCCCTGGCCTGGAGATCAAAGAGCACCTCTTTGTTCACGGATGCGATATTGGCCAGATACAGGAGCTTCTGCCGGACAGATTCACAGCTCCGCGTTCAGACGTTACTGAAGCCACTCTGTCCGCATTTCGCCATTCCGACTCGCACGATGCGCGCGTCTATAAATCGCTTTCAGCATGGAGCTGGAATGACCAGGTGCGTATCTCCTTTTTCTACCGGACCATCTTTCAGGGCCCGATGCTCTATATCGAAGCTCATTCGCGCGTTCTGCATCCTGTGGCCGCCAGTTACCGGGAGATTGATAATCTCACCGAGCCAACGGCAGGGAAAAAGTTCTCTATCTTTATTGGCTTAGCCATCATTACGCCTGTCCTCTGCCTGGGTGAAAGTTTTGGTCTTTTTCTGCGCATGCGGGACGCGTCTCTTTTACGGAAGCTCGAAAAAGTAGAGAAGAAGAAGATCGAAGAGCAGGCCCGTTATAACTACGGGGCCACAAGCAGCCTTCGGGAGAGCTTTTCTGCGCTCGTTTACGACCACTACTTTGAAAAATCAGACCGCGAGTTGTATCTGACTGCCATTGAGAAGCAGCTTCTCGACAGCATTCTGGAGTTTCTGGAGTCGAAGAACGTTGATACGTCTGATCTCAAAGAAGAGCGCACATACATCATCAACAGTGGTCTTATTGTTCATGGAGGACTCCAGACCGCAGCGCTGGCTGTTGGCGACCAGGCCCAAGCCATGGCTGGAAAGAAGCCGAGGGCCCAAAAAGAGAAAACGGGAGGTAAAGCCGCATGACGCAGAAATCAAACGCCAATTACGGCATTCAGGCTGACAGCGTCAAAGCAGGGGCCATCGCGGTCGGGCCACACGCCCACGCAGTGGCCACGCCTGCCGCCACACCCGGCGCAGAACAGGAAAATGCGATCAGGAAGCTCAAGGAAACTGTTCAGCAACTTTCGCTCGCCAGCACACAGCAGAAGGAATTGCTCGACCATCTGGATACGCTCAGCAAAGGACCGCCTCCACAGCGCGCTTCGACGATCGACAAGATCGTCTCTATCTGCACACAGGCAGGACATCTTGCAGCGGTAGTGGCTCCTTTGAAGGCGGTGGCCGCTGCGTTTGGACTTGTGCTTCCCTTTTAATCAACCAAAACTCTTGGCACGCGGGCGCTGATCGCGCAGGTCACTTCATAAGGAATCGTGCCTGTGGCATCGGCAAGATCAAAGGCCGTGATGCGCGCGCCGCCCTGTTCGCCGATAAGCACAACTTCATCTCCAATGGAGGCCTCAGGAACATCCGTCACATCCAGAATTGTCTGGTCCATGGAAACGCGGCCTGCAATGCGCACTTTCTCCCCGCGCACGAGAGCTTGTCCGCAATTGGAAAGCATCCGGTTGAGACCATCGGCATAGCCTACAGGGACGAGTGCCAGGCGCGAGGCCCTCTCCGCGCGGAAGGTCATGTTGTATCCGGCGGTCGCGCCTGCCTCGACATCTCTCATAGAGACAATGCGCGTCTTCCATGACAAAACAGGCTGGACCAGCAATCTATCCGGCGATGACGGCGCAAACCGCGGCGGATATCCATAAAGAGCAATACCGGGTCGCAGCATCAATCGCGCTCCATATTTTTTTGCCAGTGCTGCCAAAGGACCGCGGTGCTGCGCTGCAAGCACCGTCGCCGAGTTGCCGCCATGGATAAATTCCGGCCTGATGCCATGTTGATTCAGCACTTCCAGCGCCGCTGCGAAACGCACAATTTGCACCCGCGTCGTGTCCGGTTCCAGGACCTCCGGCGCGCAGAAGTGCGTCATCACGCCTTCGATACGGGCCGGGCCAGCACCGTATCGCTGAAGCAATCCCTTTAGCTCGTCCAGCGAACGCACGCCTTGCCGCGACATACCCGTGTCTATCTCAAGATGCACAGCAACCCTCTGCCCGCCCGCGGCCTTTTCCAGCAGCTCAAAGTGAAACGGCTCCCACACCTGTGGCGTCAGGCGGTGCTCGATGACCGCCTCCTCCTCGCCTTCCCACAGCCCGGACATGACCAAGATCCGTGCCTCCGGACACGCTTTGCGCAGCGCAATCCCTTCCTCGACGCAGGTGACACCAAACCAGCCCGCGCCCGCTTTGGCAAGGACAGGCCCGCACAGCAGCACCCCATGGCCATAGGCATTGGCCTTGAGTACGGCCACAACCTCGGCATCCGCCGGAGCGGCCGCGCGCAGAATGTTCCAGTTATTGAGGAGGGCCGAACGGGAGATCTCCGCCAGAACGGGGCGCGTGTTCATCGAATATGCAAATTCCTGGAAACAAAGGATTGTGTCATCTCACGCCCGGCAAATTTCTGAAATAAGCCAGGACCCACGCTTCCATCATAGTGCGGGAAGCGTGGGCGGAGGAGGGAAGATTCACTGCTGGTCCTGCTTAAGTGTGTCGTAGAGCGGCTGGGCGGGTGTGACCGCTGGTCCCACATGCGCCATAGAGATTGCCAGAATGCGCACTTTGTCATTCGCAGGCAGCTTCAACGTAGTCGCGTGCGGAGGGAGCGGAATCGCGTATGCGAACAGATAGCTGTACTGATACGGCTCGTTCAAACCGTCAGGAGTATGGTGGTGCGAAGCGTACCAGCCAAGCTCGGCGCGCTTGATGTAGCCGGGACGCAGACCGAGGTAGTCCTCAGGATATCGCGGCGCCCAGTCCGGCGAGCCGCGATCGCTTAGGTCCCATGTGGCGTGGTTCGCCGAGACGGCCCAGTCTTTGCGAAGAGCCACTTGCTTCTCCGGGCCATTCCGAAACTGACGTACCGTCACGGTATCCGGAGCAGGTTTCCACAGACGTGTGTCCCATTGACCGATGAATCCGCCCCAGTTTTGGATGTTCAGCTCGACTGGCTTCTTTCCAACTGCAAACGTCACCTTCTGGTCACCATCGTCTGAAGCTGCAAGAATATACACTGTGTCGTAATTGCCATCTGGCAGCTGGATGGTCTGTCCCTGCGCAACCAACGCATTGGGTTTGGCCGTTCCCGCAGGAGCAAGCTGGAAGGTCACTCCATGGAAAGGCAGCTCCGTGGGCAGCATTTCGGCAGGTAGAGCATTGCCTTTTGCGTCGAATCCGCCTTCAGATCTGGTGTCGTCATTGCTGGCGGCTGCAAGGTCATACTTCAAGGTGACCGGCTGCGACTGCACACCATCGAGGTGTGCCGGAGGAGTACCCAGCTTCAGTGCAAAGGTGCGCGGTTCATATGGTTTGAAGGACACATCCAGCGCGCCACCGGTCACAATCGCAGGACCGAGCGGCTGTTCCTGTCCGTTCACCTCTCGGGCTTCGGTGATTGGGCCGGCGAATTTTACCTGTACATTTTCCTGCTGCTTGCCGTCGAGTTCCACCATTCGCAGAATGTATTCATCGCTCGTTTCAGCCTTCTTGAGCGCCAGCACGCGAATGCGCGGATTGTTGATGGTCAGGAGCGAGAAGCTGCGGCCCAGCGTTCCCGGATGCTTCTCCGTCTCAAAAGCAATCAGCGGAGAGCTGAGTTCATAGCCCTGCCAGTCAGTCTGTCCCTGCCGCCAGTCACCCGCGTGTCCGGCCAACCCGAAGACGATTTCGTGATGGCCCCAGTCCTGGTTTTGCTGGTCAGAATAGGCGTGGCGCTTGTCATCCGGACGGTAACCGGGCGAGCGCAGCAGCGTCAGACGGATGGTGTGGTCATCACGCTTGTCCGATCCGTTCTTCGGGCCAGTAAGGATGGTCGCGCCGAACGAGCCGCTGTCGTCGGTCAGATCAATCCAGTGGTGCGAGGCCACTTCAAACTGACGATCATACGCATTCGGGCGCTGGATGGTACCAACTTCCCAGTTGTACGTCGCCATTTTGTTGCCGGCAGCGAGCGGAAAAACCGCCTTCAGATTGGCTGAAAGCGTGCGCCAGTCAATCGCTTCGCCAAATTCCACACGATTGCCTGCGTCTCCGGCAGCGAGGCTTACGGTCTGCACGAACTTCGAGCCTTCTGTTTCGCGCGAAACTTGTATCGCCACGCGCACCGGGCCGTCCTCCACAATGCGGACCTTTGCCGGACCGCTGACATAGGAGCGCGGAGCAGCCTGCTCCTGGTCGAAGTCCATGTTCCACGCAGGCCACATGTGCGGCGCATCGGTGGAGATGGCAAGGCGCACCGGCGCGGAGAGCAGCTCTTTCTTCAGCTTCTTGTCAAAGACGCTGCTTACATCGCCGTCTTTGTTCAACTCAACTTTGTAACGTGCATTCTCAAGTGAGTTTTCTGTGACCTTGAGTTCGGAAGTGTGTTTTTGAGTTGCAGTAGCAGCAGGACGCACGTTATAGACCGCATACCCCACCGACGGTACTTTGGCCAGGAACAGTACCTTATTGGTTTCGACCTGTGCGGGAATTTCCTCGCCATCAGGCCCGGTCACGCGGACGGCCTTCGGCTGCGCTCCTGGAAAATGCAGTGTGGCCTCCACTACATCCTGACGTTCGATATTCAGCGGATTGTAGACCACTACCGGAATCCCCGCAGATACCTGCGTATTCAGTCCCGAAGCAATGGCCTGCGTCGCACTGGTAAGCACGCCCGCAAACTGATTGAGCGCAATCACATCGTCGTTCCAGGCAAATTCATAGGCGCGCGGGGTTGCGGTGCCTGCGGCGGTGTCATGGAACTGGCCGCCCATCACCAGCGTCCAGGCATCATTCAGACGCTTCTGGGGATAAGGCCGGCCGCCCATCCATTCGGCAGCGACTGAGGCCTTTTCTGCCGCGTCGGCCAGCAGTTCGTTCTCGCGGTTCCAGCGCTTGTGATAGGCCTGCGAGGTGAGTGATCCCGCGGAATGATTGATGAGTTCGAGATCTCCCTTGTAGCGCGGCATCTTCGTCTGCATCTCCGGCTTGATGTCGTTAAACATCTGGTCTGCCGCCGAGGAGATGACATGCACCGGTCCATCGCCCATGCGCACCGGAGTCGAACCATCTCCGGGCAGAACAGCCGTGCCTTGCGTCACCGTCGCTTCGAGCAGCTTCGCCGATTCTTCATCCACCGCGCCGCCGATATCACCTGTCCCGATGTAGTGGTAGTCAGCGAAGACGCCAGTGACTTTGCCATCCAGATCAATCCGCTTCGGCCAGTCCTGCTCTCGTGGAGGCCGGAAGCCGCGCGGCGCATTCGGGTCCGCTTCCGGAGAAGGCGGTGGGGCCTTGCTCAGGTCAGTGCGTATCTGGCTGCCATATCCACCGGGATTGAGCGCGGCCAGTACCGTCGAGCCATCCGGCCCTTCCCACAACCCGACATTGAACGGAATTCCCTCCGGCGTCTGCTCCGGAGAATCCGGCCCGCCTACTTGCGGGGCCGGCTGCCAGCCAGAATTCAGCTTCTGTGTGGAGAAGCCCTTTACACCCGCGTGCGCAAGAATCGTGGGCAGCGAGGCCGGAAACCCGAAGCAGTCGGGCAACATGTATTCATTGCTGGCCTTGCCGAATTCCTTGCGAAAATACGTGTTCCCATAGAGCACCTGTCGGAAGATGGATTCTGCGCTGGGCAGATTTACGTCACCTTCTTCAACCGAAGAACCAGCCGGAAACCAATTTCCCTTCTCGACGTACTCCTTCATCTTTTCGTAGTCGTTCGGGTAGTACTCCTTCATCAGGCGATAACGGTTTGATCCGGTCCAGTTGAAGACGTAGTGGGGATACTTCTGGAAATAGTCGAAGTTCACACGCATGGTCTTCAGCAGATACTCGCTGATGACCTGCGGAAACTCCCAGCGCCATTGCGTATCGAGGTGCGCATAGGGCACGACGTAAAGTGTCGGTTCTTTGGTGATATCAGGTGCCTGCATGGTCTGTGCAACGCCGCTGATGGCAATGGCAGAGGCGGCGATG
>DASRBV010000148.1:0-25358 GCA_035653455.1 Pseudacidobacterium sp.
GCCGAGACCATGCTTCGCCGCAACGAGTCTACTCAATTTGCCTGCAGAAGTTTCGTGTTCCACTGCGGCGCTCCACGAACAACCGGACCCGCGAACAATTCCGGTGCGGGAAGCGAATCCGTCCATTGTGCTCCTGGAGGATAGACAGCAATGATGTCCCACAGGACTCCATCGTGTTTGCAGCAGCCCGGATCCAGGCCGTCCGTGCTGTTTTTGACTAAGTCAGCAACCAGATGTTGTTTGTCCCACATCTGCGTGATGCGAGTGTCGGAAAGCCTGTGCAGGACGACACTCGTCGGTCTGCTCCAATCGGTAGGAAGAATTGGCTCCCATACAGCGAAAACACGGACGTGGCTGCGAGGATGACGCCTCAACACTGCGTTTACCTCAGAAGTGCCCGCCACACAAACAGGGCACGTGGGAGATAGAAGGAGAAGTACCCGTTCGCTGTCCGATGAAGCGTTGAACTCCTGCCTGAGTTGCGCTAACGATTGTTGGTTTATGTCGGCAAGCGGAGGTTGTCCAGGCGGGGTCTGATGGCGACCGGCAACCAACCAGAAGACCGCCAGAAACACCAAGATAATGACCACGAATACAGCCCATTTGCGTTTCGTCATACACCGCCCCAAAATTTATGGAAGATGACCCACGAACAAGCCAGCGACCCAGTCCGGAAATAGAGCAATGGCGATGACGACCAGGGCCGCGACGCTCAACAAGACGATCTCTGTCCGGCTGTGTCGCTGGCAGTTCTGCCTTTTGCGTAGCATCTGAAAAAGCCCGAGAAAAAGCAGCGCCACCGACAAAATCAAAAACCATATCTGGAACCTGGCGAAGAAAACACTCA
This sequence comes from Pseudacidobacterium sp., assembly GCA_035653455.1. GTDB lineage: Bacteria > Acidobacteriota > Terriglobia > Terriglobales > Acidobacteriaceae > Pseudacidobacterium. Next base: position 848 of record DASRBV010000148.1, read on the forward strand.
GGCCTAATGCACTAAGGGCCGCTCCGATGCCCCAGGGTAAACAGCAGGTGAGCGTTGCCAGAGCGCTCAGGATAGCGGCCACGGGAGTGAGTGCTGCGGATGTTCGTATGTTCTTCATGGCCTATTCCTCCTTAGTGCGCGCGGCGCGAATCGCCTGTTCCAACCACGAGCGCGGCGGGACGCCCTGAGGTTTTCCGTTCACCAGGTAAGTGCGGCAAGCGAAGCCCACTGATAATCGCTCTGGAGGAATGTCTTCAATGTCCTGTCCATTGACTCGCAGCGTGGGCGACCCTGGGAAGCCGTGCATCTGTGCCTGGTCCAGATCAGTAATAGGAGTTTCCATCAGTTCCATCCTCAATCCTTCTGTTTCGAGGACATCCCGCACAAGTTGCACCGCCGCGCTATGATTCGGACAACCAGGCAAAAACAACAGCTCCAGCGTCATTTCTTCCTCCTTTTTGCATGAGAAATATCCATGAGGACAGGGCAATCATCTGCCTCGCCGTCCGATGCTCTACGCAGGTTCGACTCACAATTTGCCATCGCCCGCTGCAATTCGCGCTCCAGCTTGCGCAGGGAGGCGATCTTTCCGCGCACAGTTGCTATCTTGTGTTTCAGCAGTTGTTCCACCTGTTTGCAATCGGGATGCAAGGTCTGCTTCAGGCTTATCAGCTCGCGAATCTCCTGAAGCGAAAACCCAAGCTCCTGAGCATTGCGGATGAATGCCACGTCTTCAACATCCGATTTTGAGAACAGCCGAAAGCCTCCGCTGGAACGCGCAGCGGTCCGCAATAGCCGCTCCCGTTCATAGAAGCGGACCGCATCTACAGTCAGTCCCGTTTGTGCAGCCACATCGCCGATTTGGAAGAGACCGTTCATAAACCCATCTCATTTCGCAGATTACACTCTGGAGTTAACTCCAGAGTCAAGGCGTTTTTGATGCAGCTTCAAGGACCTTGCTGATACCAAAGGGTGGCCTCGTTTGGCTCTATGCGCGAACGTTTAGGGATGTCCTGTTTTCATGACCGGAAGAGCCATTTGGGTGCTGCGTTGCCGGGATTCCAGATAGAAATTTTTATGAAGAACGTTTCCGTGCAGGCGCGCTTCGAACTTCACCTCTGAATAAAAAAGGCCAGACATCATGTCCGGCCCTTTATGCTGAGCTAAGAACGTTTTACTTCGCGAAGACCAGCGGCATTTCCACCAGGTGCTCGCTCAGGAACCACACCTGCATTTCGTTGGTGCGAACGACATCGCTGATCAGCAGATCATTCGTCCCTTCATCGCCCAGATCGGAAGCCTTCTCCGCCAGCTTCCGCGCATCTTCCAAAATAATCTTGTGCGCTTCCAGCAGGCGTGAAATCAGCACTGGGACCTCTTCGCGTCCCTTTGGTGGACGCTCCAGGCGGGTCGTTTCAGCAATATCGTGCGCCATGGCTATGCTGACTCCGCCGAGGATCTGAATGCGCTCAGCCAGAAGGTCCACGAGTTCTACCTGTTGCTCGAAGTGCTTGTCGAAGAGAAGATGAAGCTGATAAAAAGTCGGCCCGCTGACGTGCCAGTGTGCTTTCTTGTAGAGGTCGCGCAGGCTGGCGGTATCGGCAAGAAGGACGTTGAGGCGTCCGGTGATTTCGCGGCGCACATCTTCGCTGATGCCAAGGGGCAGATCACGAATTACGGTACCAAACTTTTGCACCTCTTTAGCAGATTGGCGCCAATGTGGGGTGATGCGGTCAATTTTATCGGTGGACGGAACTTCTTTCAGGGCAGTCTTGCTACTCATAATTCGATTCCTCCGGTTTTCCTGTTTAGATGCTTTCTTCGGGGAATCTGCCAGATATTCTTATGACCTGGGACGGGGTATTTACAGAATTCTTACTTTGGGAAACTTCCGACCGCTTGACTCAGGTTTTCATTCAGAATGAAGAATTTACAAAAATTTGCAGAACCAGCCACTGGAACCATGCCTGCTTGAAATTGTTTGAAGCCTGAGGGAGTCTGCCTTCATCCAAGAAAGCAATCCAGGCGAAGAAAATTTGAAATCACGATAATCGTTTCAAGTTTTGTTCCGGGAAGAGTAGATTGGTATTCCAGAGTTTATATTTGAGTAACCCCATTGGAAAAGACTTCAATTCGAGGAAAAGGTTTGAGGCCCGCCGTGGAACGTAAAGGCACATTTATCTTAGGTACGTTGTTCGTTGCATCACTTCTTACAGCTTGCAGCAAGCCGGCGCAGTCCGCGGGAGCCGGAGCGCAAGCCGGCGGCGCGCAGGCCATGCCGGTGCAGACGGAAGTGGTGGCGCCGCAACCGGTACCACGCGCCGATGAGTATGTTTCGACCATCAAGTCGCGCCGTTCGGCGACCATCAACCCACGTGTATCCGGGAACCTGATCAGTATCAGCGTTCGTTCCGGAGACCGCGTGAAAGCTGGACAAGTCATGATGGTGATTGATCCGGTACAGCAGGAGGCGACGGTCCAGTCGCTGAAGGCGACCGAGCAGCAGAAGCTCGCAGTCTACCAATACAACCAGGTGGAGGTAGAGCGCCAGCGCAAGCTCTATCAGGAGGGCGTAACCAGCCGCGACGCGCTGGACCAGGCCGAGCAGTCGTATAAGAACTCCAAGGCCGATTATGAAGCGGCGGTAAATTCCCGCCAGGCGGGCGAGAAAGAGCTGGGTTTTTACACGATTCGCGCTCCCTATGACGGAATAGTGGGCGATATTCCTGTCCACGTGGGCGATTATGTCTCTTCTTCTACCCTACTGACCACGGTGGACGAGAACAAGGACCTTGAAGCCTATATTTATATTCCAACAGAGCGTGCCCACGAGGTACACATGGGGCTGCCGGTTGTGATTGAAGACAACAGCGGCAGGGAAGTTGAGCGTACAGCCATAGATTTTGTTTCGCCGCAAGTGGATGACCAGCTACAGGGCATCCTGGCAAAGGCCCCGGTGCATTCTCCGCAATTGCGTACCGAGCAATTAGTCAAGGCGCGAGTGATCTGGTCTACAGCACCTGCCCCGACAGTCCCGGTGCTGGCTGTAACCCGCATCGGCGGACAGACCTTTGTCTACGTTGCTCAGGACCAGGGCGGGAAGTATTTCGCAAAGCAACGCGCAGTGAAGCTCGGCGACACAATTGGCAACAGCTATGCGGTCGAAGGTGGATTGGAGAACGGAGACAAGGTGATTGTCTCGGGAATACAGTTCCTGGTGGACGGCGCTCCGGTACATCCTTTGGGATGAGCAGATTCTGCTCATAATGCCTGAGGACAATTCGGGCACGCTGCAATTACAGTCACACATCTGGATGGAGCGGCGTTCTACGCCTTCGTTCAAGATGACAAACATTTATCTAAGTCGAGAGGCAGCATAGCCACTCCGTGACAAGTTTTTAGAGGGTTTGCGAGGGGTTTCGCGTGGTAGATTTCTTCATACACCGGCCAGTATTTGCAACGGTCTGCGCGCTGCTGATTATTCTTGCGGGCGCGGCCGTGATTCCGACGTTGCCAATTTCACTCTATCCGCAGCTTGCGCCACCGCAGGTGACGGTGACGAGCAATTATGTCGGCGCAAACGCGCAAGTAGTGGAATCGGCGGTCACGATTCCGCTGGAGCAACAGATCAACGGCGTTGAGGGAATGCACTACATGACCTCGACCAGCTCAAATGACGGCACCAGCAGCATCAACGTCACCTTCAACACCGGATATGACCTGAACATTGCCGCTGTAGACGTGCAGAACCGCGTGAACACGGCGCAGGGGCGTCTGCCACAGGAGATCAAGAACACCGGTATCACCATTACAAAGGCGAACCCGAACTTCGTCTTTGCAGCCGGATTTTATTCGCCTGACGGAAGCCTCTCGAACCAGTACATCTCGAATTATCTGGACGTTTATGTCAAAGACCCGCTGAAGCGCATCAAGGGCGTCGGCGATGTCGTGATCTTTGGTGAGCGCAAATATGCAATGCGGATCTGGCTGGATCCGGCGAAGCTGGCAGCACGCAATCTCACTGCGACAGATGTCATCAATGCTATCCAGGAACAAAATATTGAGATTCCTTCAGGGCAGTTGGGGCGTCCGCCTGCTCCTTCAACGCAGGATTTTCAGATTACGCTGCGCGTCGTGGGCCGCCTTTCCGACCCGAAGGAATTTGAACAGATCATTCTGAAGAGCACTCCGAATGGGCTTGTCCAGCTAAAGGACGTAGGTCACGCAGAACTGGGCGCTGAGACCTACGATAGCAATCTGGAGTACAGCGGACATGAAGCCATCGGTATTGGCGTGCAGCAGCTTTCCGATGCCAATGCGCTGGATGTAGACAAGGCGGCAAAGGCGGCGCTGGTCGAACTGTCGAAATCCTTCCCGCCTGGCATGAAGTACGTCATCGCCTTTGATACCACCACGGTCATCGGCGACTCTATCAAGGAAGTCATCTCTACTCTGGAAGAGGCGATTGTCATCGTCATTGCGGTCATCTTCCTCTTCCTGCTGGATTGGCGGGCGACAGTCATCCCGGCCATTACAATTCCGGTGTCACTGGTGGGAACGTTCGCGTTTATCAAGGCGTTTGGCTTCTCCATCAACTCGCTGACCATGTTCGGCATCATTTTGGCGACAGGTCTGGTGGTGGATGATGCCATCGTCGTGATTGAAAACGTGCAGCGCCACATTTCGCTGGAGCATTGTGATCCGCACAAGGCAACATCTGACGCCATGGGCGAGGTGACGAGCGCCGTGATTGCGACATCGCTGGTGCTGATTTCAGTGTTCATTCCGGTGTCGTTCTTCCCGGGCACGACGGGCATCCTATACAAGCAGTTCGCGATGACGATTGCCTTCTCCATCGCGATTTCAGCCTTCAACGCGTTGACGCTCTCTCCGGCGCTGGCTGCGCTTTTCCTGCGCGGTGAGGAAGAGAAATTCAGGATGCTGGACTGGACGCGCATCCGTTTCCTCTCCGAAGGATATGCGGCATTTGTGCGCGCCATTGACGGCGCTATCCATTGGCTGGGCAGGACCTATGCCAGAATCATTCATGTAACGCTGAAGCTTCGCTATGTGGTCCTGCTGCTCTTCTTTGTAGGACTTGCAGCAACGATCTATATGTATCGGACTGTGCCGACCGGGTTTATTCCGCAGGAAGACCAGAACTATCTGATCTGCGTAGTACAAACGCCTCCCGGAGCGTCGCTGAACTACACGACTGAACTTTCACACAGGGCCGAGCAGTTGATTCTGCAGGACCCGGATGTGTTCGGGACCTTTGCCGTGCCTGGGTTCAGCTTGTCCGGCGGCAGCGCGCCGAATTATGGGCTGATCTTTGTTCCTTTGAAGCCGATGGACGAGCGGCGCGGAAAGGGGCACAGTGCATCCGACATTGCGCAGCGTTTGTCTCCGAAATTATTTGGCGTGCCTGGCGGAATTATCGCGGTCTTCGAGCCGCCAGCGGTGCAGGGTATCGGCAGCTTTGGCGGGTTCGAGTTCCAGTTGCAGGACATGGGCCGCAATACGCTGCAGGACCTAGACATGGTGGCGCACAAAATCGTGGCAGCCAGCAGACAGCGTAAGGACCTGACTGGATTATTCACCAGCTATACCGCGAATGATCCGCAACTGCTGATTCAGATTGACCGAGAAAAAGCAAAAGCAATGCAAGTGCCTATCAGCGAGGTCACGAACGCGTTGAATGTGTACATGGGGTCGGAGTACATCAATGACTTCGATTTCAACAACCGGTCGTATCGCGTGTATGTCCAGGCCGACCAGCCCTTCCGCATGAAGCAGAGCGACCTGCGTCAGTTCTACGTGCGCGCGAATAACGGAAGCATGGTGCCGCTGGACAATATCGTGAACATCTCGCAGACGTCTGGGCCGCAGGTGATCTATCACTTCAATATGTTCCGCTCGGCGGAGATTGATGGTTCGGCCGCGCCGGGATACAGCTCAGAACAGGGTTTGAAGGCAATGGAAGAGCTGTTCGAGCAGAACAAACTGCAAGGCATGACGTATTCCTGGAGCGGCCTTGCACTTGAAGAAGTGGAATCGCAGGGCAAGGCGATCATCATCTTCGGTCTGGGAATCATCGTCGTGTATCTGACGCTTGCGGCCCAGTATGAGAGCTTTGCGCTGCCTTTCATCATCATGCTGTCGGTGCCCATGGCCGTGCTGGGTGCGCTCGGATTGATTTCCGTGCGTGGGTTCCCGAATGACGTCTATGTACAGATTGGTCTGCTGATGCTGATTGGACTGGCGGCCAAAAACGCAATTCTGATTGTGGAATTTGCCGAGCAGTTGCGCGAGCATGGGCGCTCCATTATGGATGCCGCAATTGAGGCGGCAGAGTTGCGGTTACGGCCCATTCTGATGACTTCGATCGCATTCATTCTGGGCGTGTTGCCGCTCTATTTCGCAACCGGGGCCGGGGCCAAAGGGCGGAACTCGGTGGGAACGGTGATTGTAGGCGGCATGGTGGTGTCCACCTTCCTGAACCTCATCTTCATTCCGGTGCTGTATGTGCTGTTGAGCACGCTTTTGAGCAAGATGAAGCGGCAGCGCCGCAGACCGGAAGGTTGCGATGAACAGGAAGTAGGCGAGGAAAGCGCCGCATTATCGTCGTAAGTCCTGGTGCTTCACCCCGGCTCAGGAGGGGCCAAATGTCGGCCCCTTTTTCTTTCATCACCTTTCAAAGGGCAGATTGCGATATACTTAAGCGTTGGGAAACCTTGTGCCTGTGCTTCCGCGCGGGCCCGTGTCGAAGAGACGTCTCCCCAAGATAAGAAACAAGGACTGAAAGGAAGATTTATCTGTGCTGATGATTCGTTTGGCGCGTTTTGGCGCTCGCAAACAGCCTTATTACCGCGTAGTAGTGATTGAGAAGGACCGCGCCCGGAATGGCCGCTCAGTGGAAGTGGTTGGAACGTACAACCCCCGTACCAATCCCGCCACAGTTAATCTGAAGCGCGAGCGCATTGACTATTGGACCAGCAAGGGCGCGCAACTCTCAGATACCGTTCAAAGGCTCTTAAAGACTGCCGTTGCCTGAAGGTCAAGCGTTTGTTCTGCTCCAGGCAGTGGATGGTAACTGTCTGAAGTAATACCAAAACCGGCACCAGAAAGCACTGTCCTCCCCCGCAATGAACTGTTACTATGGGCCAGCTTGACACACAAAAATGTGTTTATGCGGGGGCAAGGAATGACGCAAGTACAGAAACCAGACGATATGCAGAAATTGGTCACCGAGATAGCGAAGGCTCTGGTGGACGAACCGGGTGCGGTTGTTGTTGAAGCGGTAGAGAAGGAAGAAAGCACGGTGCTCAGGCTCCGTGTTGCACCTTCGGATGTTGGTAAGGTCATAGGAAAGCAGGGACGCACGGCCCGTTCGATGCGTACGATCCTGGGCGCAGTCAGCATGAAACACCATCACCGTTATACGCTCGATATTCTGGAGGAGCACAAGCAGGTAGCGACTCCAGGCGAGTGATTCTCTGATTTTCCCCTACAGAGTTCATGAACAATGTTCCGCAATGGATTGTAATTGCGCACCTTGTCCGCCCCCAGGGGCGGCGGGGTGAGGTCCTTGCGGACATTCTGACCGATTTTCCCGAGCGATTCAGCGACCGCAGGGAATTGATGCTGCTTGATGCCGGGGGCAGACCTTTGCGGGCTGTTTCCCTAGAAGCTCATTGGCTGCACAAGGGCAGGGTTGTGCTCAAATTCGCTGGATGCGATTCCATTTCTGATGCTGAAGCGCTGCGGGGGCTTGATGTGGCAATTTCGCGTGAGCAGCGTGTTCCTCTTGATGCGGATTCCGTTTATATCTCAGACCTGATTGGGTGTTGTGTTGTTCTGCCTGATGGCGCCGAAGCGGGCAAAATTGTCGCTGTAGACCGTGAAACAACGGACGCGCCGCTGCTTGTTCTGGAAACGGGTCGCAGCGATCAGGTGCTTGTTCCTTTTGCGAAGTCCTATCTGCGGCAGATAAACCTTGAGACGAGGCAGATTGTAATGGATCTGCCAGAAGGACTTCTGGATGTGAATTCGAGTTCTTCTGCTGAAGAAAACTAAAAACCCCTTCCTTAATCCGCGGCGTTGCATTCACGAATGCCTGCATGGGCAGTGGGCGATTCATTCGCCCCATCGGTGGAAACAACGCGGAGGCCCGGCTTGCGATGGGCTGGCTTTAATGCCCGGGAGCAGGGGCCTGAGTTTGGGTCTGCTCCGGGGTGGATGTGCTTTGTGGAGGACGGTACCTCGTCAATCTGTAATAGATGGGTGTGACCTGGAAAGGCATCTTGTCGCTGGCGCTGACAATGACTGCAGCCGGCGCATGCAACTGATAGACGCGGTCGTCCCATGCATCAATCCTGAGATGGCTTCCCAGAGGCAGGGCCGCAATCTGTTGCGGATTGTTTACCTGAAGCGCAGGAGCTCCCTGCTGCAGGGCAGCAAGCCAGGGCTGGCCATCGCTGCGTAATTCCGAATCTCCGAGGCGTGGCATCAGCAATGAGGGTATTCTTTGCTGCATATTGACCAGTTGGGCCAGGAACAGTCCTACATTCCCGGACTTATCTCCATACACCGAGCCTTTGAACAGTTCGACTGCCTTCTTTGCAGCTTCCTCATTCTGTTCTAATGAGTGGTTCATGGCTATGCGCTGGAAGGTGGATTCGTCGGGAAACAGCAAGCGGTCGTTAAAGGCATAGCGGGTATCAATTCCATGCCCCAGGACAATGTGGGCCAACTGGAAACTCAGAACTGCCGCCAGGTCTTCTTCGTAAGGAAGTACATCTATTAGGCCTTTGCTCAAAACAATCGTGTTACCAATGGCAACCGATTCAAGGGTAGAGGTAAGCATCACGCGGCAATGTACTGGTTCTGGAAGATTAAGCTTATTGCCAATGATGATGTTGTTTGTGACGGTTTCCAGCACATGATCGAAGTCGCTGGGAGGCGCAAGCAATCCGGCGCGGGTCAGACGTTCCAGAACATTTTGTTCGCTCTGGTTTTGCCATTGGCGCGTTGCCTGCAATGGATTTACATCCTGCGTGTTTTCGCTGGCATCGGTCGCGTTCTCAACAATGACGCTTTCGTTTTCGCTTTCACGCGAGGGAAGTTTTAACCCATAGCCCCAGATATAGGTTTGACCACGGAAGTCGAGGTCCTGCACGTAGATTGCAACAGGCAGCCAGATGTCCGGCTGCACATTCGCCCTCCAGCTATCGAAATGGAAGTAGAGGTTCCGCTTGTTTCCACCGCTGAATGTGCCTGTAAAGCGGACAATATTCCCGCTCTCATCATCAATCCAGACGCGCCCGATGAACCGTCCCATTCCAGCATGTGGTTTAGGCTGGACATCAAATACAGAGGTTTTAACTTCTCCAAGGAATTCGTTGCGGACAAAAGCAAAGCTATAGTGGTTTTGATCAAAGCTGCTGGCATCCACAAACATCATGTCCATAAAGCCATTTGCCGAGAAACGCAGGCGGAACATGCCGGTCAGCATTCCAAGAAAGCCTTTGGAGCCGGAGAACATCCTCTTCTTCTGGCCCTTCTGAGCAAAAAGGTTTTCATTAAACACACCGCTGAAATCTACCCGGCCCAGCAGGTATTCATCCGAGTATGGAACGCTGCCTAACTGCGGATCTGGCTGCATATGTTGGATATAGGTCTGGACCAGTGGCGGATGCTCAGAAATCGTCTTGACGAGAAGTCTTTCCTGGGCCGCAGCTTTTTGCAAAAGCGCCATCTGCTCGGGGGTAAGCGGAGGTGTCTTCTGCTGGACTACTTTGTCAGCGCTGCAAACGAATGAAAAACAAGCCAGTATTGCCAGGCACGTCAATTTAAATTGCTTATTAGTACTTCTCATTACCAGACCCTTTCTAAACTTCTAACTTACTATGAGCGAGTCAACCCAATACCAGGCCTTGGCTTGCATCCGGACTTTCACGGAAGAGGACAACCCTGTAGTCTCATCAAGAACGATTTCCATACCTACTGGTGTTCAAACCCTGTTGCCACGCCTATACTATGGACCACAATCCCGGCGCAAGGAGGCAGCCACCATACTTTCGATCTGCGCTTCTTGAGCCAGTAACTTACTCCTGAACTGTATGCGACCAAGGCGAAATTCACACTGAGTTGTCCAACATGTGAAGACGGCATAAGAGGATTTGCTTCGCGGCAGCGATGATTGCGAATGCAGAGCTGGGTCATTTCAACGTCAAATACTGCCATGCCCAACTGGAATCCATTTAATAGGAAGTATTTCTTATTCGCAACTCGCGGAACCTGGAGGGGAGATGGAGTGGGCGCCACGGTGGCAGAGGAAGGAGCTGATGGCAAAAGTGCTGCGGGGACTTTGTTGTCGCTGCTTGCCGACGCCAGTTCTGCATGACTGGCCGCCACATGGGGGGACTGCGGTTCCTGCGCCGAACACTTCAATGCTGCCCCAGAGATCAATATAAGCCCCAATACTACGTTATGCGCCGCTTTCATCTCTTCTCCATTCGCCGCTGGAGCGGCTGATGGAGTTATCGGCGCGAAGAGGAAGCGAAACAGGCAGATACTACGCCTGTTTGCTTAAGATTTTCTAATGATGTCCTCCCGGATGAAGTGTTGTCCTGTGCCCGTAAGAATGGGCCAGCTTTTCATGCAAGGTGTGATACACAAACCAGGAATGCACACGGGCATAACGGCCTAACAAATTTCTTGGATCTTGCCATAGCCGATAAATCCACTCCATCCCATGGTGGGTCCAGGAAGGAGCATCGCGTTTCAGTCCGGCAAGCACATCAAAGCTGCCTCCAACGCCCATGGCAACACGCGGAGCTAGCTCTTCTCTGTGGTTTTCGATAAACAACTCCTGGCGCGGAGACCCCATAGCAACAAATAAGACGGACGCTCCACTCTGGTTAATACTCGAGATGATCGAGTCTTCTTCATGAGATTGGAAGAAGCCATTTCTGGCCCCTGCGATTTGCAAATGCGGGTAGCAGGCGGAGACTTGCTGGAGCATCCTGTTCAGTACTTCCTGGCGCGCGCCGAAGAAGTAGACCGGTTCCCGCCATTCTTGCAGCCAGGGAAGCAGGGAACGAAAGAGTCCTATGCCGCGGACATTGGCTTTCAGAGGGGTCCCTAAGATTCTGGATGCCCATACCGGACCGTATTCTGTGATGACCATCTCGGCATTCCGGATGATCCTGCCAAGACCAGGATGATGGTCCGCGAGCCAGAATTTGTTTGTATTAACGACCACAATATGATGCAGATATGGCTCGGACAAAAAGACGGCCACGCGGGAAATCGCCTCATCCAGAGTCACGTTCGTGATGGGTATCCCTAGCACATTGACTACTTCTGTGCGGGATATTTCACTGGGTTCATGCAGTATCTCAACAGTGGACATCGTGGTCTCCTGAACTGCTGTTTTTACATCAGCTTCACTCAAAAAAATCTGTCAGCTCTGACTCCAATGCGTCTCAGTTACTAAAGAGCAGGGGAATGGGCCCCTGCCCGAAGCCTGAACCAGGGTTCCTTTTACTGTTGCTCCCCCATAAGTACGCGAAATCTGTATGGGTGTCTCGGCCCACTTCAGGGGAAGGAGCGAAGTGATCTGCATAGATGCATTTCCCGGTCCGCGCAGAAGGAACCTTCCGTTATCTTGTGCCGTAACCTGCCATGGAGAAGGGATAATCCAGCGAAGATCAACGCTATGTTCTCCCTCGCCGAGCAGATCATCCTGTACGCGCAGGGCGCCATTGGACAGCCGTACAGTCCGGCGGTGTTCCACTCCCAGCCTTTCATAGCCGCTATGCGAGGCGCACATCGCGATTGCATCCGCGTTGTCTGTTACTTCAATGGCGCTAACGGAAGCCTCATTGCCAATACAGAACACGTAATGCGGATCGAGGTTAATAGTATTTTGCTCCTCGCCATCTATAACTACTGTGTTGTGGGATGCCGTGGAACGATATTGATTTCGTCTTGCCGTATCTCGCGTGTAGCAGAAGGTCCCCGAATCGCTGAACAGCTCTTTTCCATAGAGGCGGAAAATCACACTGAGTTTGTCGTTGTGCGTGTGGCTTCCACCGCCATGAATACCATTCGGAATGACGCAAAAAACAACTTCAGCGTTGTCTCTGCGCACCACGCCAATTCCAGATTGCGGAAAGATGGTCTTTTGTGAAAACGAAACGCGCTTTTTTACCGGAGACAGGCCATACCATGCCGCGTCAGAAGGGTCGCCATCATATTCCAAACCAAAGAGACCATCACCCATGCCAATCATTCCGGGAACAAAGAGAGAGTTCCGCTCACCGGGGGCAAGGCTCGTCATCTGCTTCAGGTCACTGGTCAGCAGTTCGACGCGTCCATCGTCGGAATCTCCAACATGTGGCAGAGTTGCAGATGGCCCGGCGATTTCCGCAAGATACCGGTACATTTGTTGCAAGCGTTCTGCAAATTGCTGCTCTGGTTTAAGGTTTGCTGCCCGCATCAGAAGATATGCGCTGGTGAACATCTGGAGCACGAGGACGTGATAGCCCAACGAAGCCTCGTAATCGCCACCATCTTCATAAACCTGTCGCAAGATTTCATTTTGTATTCGTGACAGATACAAATGCCTACGCCGTTCCATGCCTGGGCCATCGAGAAACATGGCCATGCACAGAAGCCCGGCGATGTTGCCTAAATAATGGTTGCTGCGGACGAGGTGGGAAAACTCAAGACAGGATTCGGTATAAAGCAGGTGCTCCCAAATGGCCTGTGTAACCTTCCGCCCCCAGTCTTCTTCTTCAGGCCGAAGGGGCTGCAGGAGCGCGAGCGTAAAGCAGAGACTCATTCCGCGCAGGGCGCTCTCCATGGCAAGTGTCCAATTCACGCCCATGCCTACAGGATTTTTAGCGAGCCAATCTGAGAGCAGGTCTTTTGCAATCTCACGATATTGTTTTTCGCCAGAGAGCAGATAAGCTTTGGCCAGCACTGGAAGAAATTGCAACCGTGAGAGTTCCCATGGTGCTTTTACATCGGAGCCATTGTGCCGCACCACGGGCTGGAGCTGGGCTGCTGGCAGTTGTTCCCACTCAAACCCGCTGACGAAATCGCGGTTCCACTGGGGAGTAAGGCCGAAAAAGATTGTCTGATAACCAGGAAAAGGAAACCGGCCGCTGCAAATCAGATTGGCAAAATCCGTAATGGCTTTAGCGGATTCAGGAGCAATCTGTTCCAGTCTGGGCTGGTAATATGGCAGGTCTCGAAACCGGACCTTTGCATCGCCGCGGCGGATTGCTGCCCGCAACCGGGAGGAGCGGTAAGGCTTCCATACACGCCATGCGGCTTCGCGCACTAAAGCGCCCGAGGGCTGTCTGCGTACTAGGGGGAGAATGGCGCGCAGAGGTCTCATGATCCGATCGCTACCAAATCAGATGTCCTTCTTTGAATATTTCTGGTCCAAATACCGCAAAATATTGCGTGAACCTGAATCGTAGATATCGAACGGGCATGATCCTGGCCAGGAACTGCTGCATCAATTTTCCTTTCCATCTAACTAACGATGACTTACTGAAATTGCACTGGAATTTTGAGTGCAGGTTTGCCCTGCAAATTTTAGCGAAAAAAATGTAAATGCTTCCATGCAGACTTGGCAAGCAGGAAAGGCAAATTTCAATACTGGTCTCTGGACAGTAACTTACTCTGCCAGAGATAGGATTTTGACTTTTATGAAAGAGTTATACGGTCAGACAAAAGAATTATGCAGTCAAACAAGGCCTGGAGGCATCAATGAAGGTTTGCTGCCATAGCTCCAATGTAAGCAGAGACCATAGCTGCAAGGTGTAATCGCGCTGCCCTGTGCGATTGTCTTCTATCATCTTCGCCACGCGCCCAGGGCGAAAAAGGCCGCGTTCCCGGACCCGTTTCTCTGAAAGAACATCGCCTAGCATTTCGCTGAGCTCACTGCGGAGCCAACTACGCACTGGCAGACTGAATCCGGCTTTCCGGCGATAGATCACGTCTCTGGGTAGCACGCCTTCCATGGCTTTTTTCAGAATGTATTTCTGGATATGACCGTGGAGCTTGAGGTGCGAAGGAACCCGTCGCATAAAATCAACAACGGCATTATCAAGAAACGGGACGCGCGCTTCAATTGAGGCTGCCATGCTTAACTTGTCAGAATAGGCCAGGTTCAGGTCAGGCAAAAATGTCTGCTGGTCCACATAGAGCATCTGTTCCAGGAAATCGAGGGATGCAGCCTCGTCGAAATGTTCTTGTAGTATTTCTTCATAAGGTTTTGATATGGCGAAAATATCTGGATTTAATAACTCCTGCAACTCATCTGTTCGTAAGTAGGAACGCATTCCAATAAACTGGCCAGCTGGCGGTAAATCAATAAGCTTTAATACCCGGGTAAGATACCGGCAATATGCCATGACCAGGCCAGGTTGCAGGCCTGGCACTCGAGATGTATTTTTTGAGATGGTTTGGAGTGCCGCAAGAAGAAACTTTTCCCGTACAGGGCGCGGGAGGGTGCGTATCCATGAAGGAAATTTTTCTACTAAGTGGACGCGATAACCAGCAAATAATTCATCTCCTCCCTGCCCACTAAGCAGGACCGTTACGTTGGCCCTGGCCTCTTTACAAATCAGCCATGTAGCGATGGCGGCATGGTCGGCAATAGCATCGTCCAGGTGCCAGATTGCTTTCGGGAGCAAGCTGGTTACGTCCGGGTCCACTACGATTTCATGGCACTCGGCGCCGAAGTGCTGTGCAACCTTCCTTGCGTAAAACGGGTCTTCGCCACATTGTTCAAGTCTGGCGTGTTCTTCGCGGAAAGCGATGGTGTAACAGCGCAGGGGCCCGCTGTGGACCTCGGCTGCGCAGGCAAGTAAAGTGCTGGAATCCAGTCCACCAGAAAGAAAGAAGCCAACGGGCACATCACTTACTAACTGCCGGCGAACAGCATCTTTCAGGACCTCCCGGCATTGCTGCGTCAGATCGCGCTCGTTGCCGGGCAGAAGGCCTGCTGGTTTTGAGTTGTCCCAGTAACGCTCAATCTGTATCTTTCCTTTTTTCCAGATAAGAGAATGACCGGGCTGAAGTTTCCGGATGTTCCGGAACATTGTATCCGGATGAGGAACATACAAAAGAGACAAAAAGGAACGAAGAGAAGCGATATCAAGCTCGGGACAGATGTCGGGCGCCAATAGAATCGCTTTGATTTCGGAGGCAAAGTACAGTTTGCTGCCCTGCAGGGTGTAATACAGCGGCTTGACGCCCATACGGTCGCGGGCGATAAAAAGCGTGTGGTCTCGTGTGTCCCAGATGGCAAATGCAAACATGCCGTTCAGATGCTGCACCATTTCCGGGCCATATTTCAGCCAGAGGTATGGCAGTACTTCAGTATCCGCGTGGGAGCGAAAGACACATCCATCTGCGAGTAGCTCTTCGCGCAATTCGTGAAAATTGAATAACTCGCCGTTATAAACAACCCATATGTTTCCATCAGGGCTTGCCATCGGCTGGTGTCCAGCTGAACTGAGGTCGAGGATTTTCAGGCGGTTATTTCCGATTGCAACAGATTGATCTGGAGCGTTGCCGCTGCTCAGGTATGTTCCCCAGTCGTCCGGGCCGCGGTGCCGGGTAATCTCGAGCATTTTGTCGAGCAGGTCAGCATTCCTTGTACCGGCCATGCCAGCAATGCCGCACACTTATACCTCCGTTCACCTGTTGCTCATCCAAAATAAAACCAGGATGCCTGTTCAGGAAAGCGCCATAGCTTCGGGGATGGTGGTTTTGTGGTTCTGCCAATATTCTTTCAAGACCCGCACAATGCGGGGCGCAGTTTTGCCGTCCCAAAGAGGCGGATGCGCTGGCCTGTGCCCATTCGTTCCGAGCTTATCGAGCACTTCCATAGCGGCCCGCAAAAGGCGGTGAGGATCAGCTCCGATCAACTTGTTCGTCCCCAGAAGAACAGTTACCGGGCGTTCAGTGTTGTTGCGATACGTAAGACAAGGTATCCCCAGATAGGTTGTTTCTTCCTGTATCCCGCCAGAATCAGTAATGACCATAGCAGCCTGTTCTACCAGTCCCAGAAAATCCAGATACGAGGCCGGGGGTATCATCCATAAGCCATGCTCCGGGATGCGTCCTCCGTTCCAGGTTTTTACGCAATCCAGCCCAGCTTCAGAAATCTTCACCGCGGTCCTGGGATGCACAGGGAAAATGACCGGGACCCGTTTTGCAACCTGAGCAATTGCATCCAGGGTACTGGACAACTGCTGCTTGTTATCTACATTGGATGGCCGATGAAGCGTCAAGACCGCATACTGCCGGGGAACGAGACCAAGCTCACCACGCAGCGCGGACTTATGTGCTAGCTCCAGCGCGCCGACCAGAGAGTCAATCATCAGATTGCCGACAAAGTGTACTTTTTCCGCTGGAATTCCTTCATGAGCGAGATTCTGATTGCCGCTTTCCTCGGTTGTAAAGAGAAGATCGGAAATCGAGTCTGTAAGTATCCGGTTGATTTCTTCCGGCATAGTGCGGTCAAAGCTGCGCAGACCCGCTTCCACATGGACCACAGGTATCTTTTCCTTTGCAGCGACCAGAGCGCATCCGATGGTTGAATTTACATCCCCGACAACCAGGACAATATTCGGACGGTCCTGCTGCACCAGATCGCCAAAGCGTCGGATAATTTCTGCTGTTTGTACATGGTGCGTCCCGGAGCCCACTTCGAGGTTGTAATCGGGGTCAGGCATCCGGAGCTGGTCGAAAAACACCTGGGACATCGAGTAGTCATAGTGCTGCCCGGTATGCACAAGGACAGGCCCGATTTCAGGATAACGTCGCATTTCAGCAATTAAGGGTGCGATCTTCATCATATTCGGGCGCGCACCAACGATGTTCATAATCCGCAAAGAGGCGTCTGGCATTTGGGGAGGGCCCTCCGGTTTGGGATCACTGCAGATTCATAAAATTTATCCGGCGTATTTGTAACAGGCTGTATGTTGAAGATGCAAGTTATTATGTTTGCGTTTACCAGGAATTTTGCCTGGTAACCCCCTGATTGTTGTTTATCAGGCCTATAATCGTTCGATAGTTAGGATTTTAGGCGCGCCCGCGAGCGTAGACGGGACTGTTTCAAATTTCCCCATAAAGGGACCTGCTCATGTGCGGAATTTCCGGAGTCCTGGCATTTCAGAACAGCCGCTTTAACGTGACCGAAGAATTTGTTCTCCGCATGAGAGACACGATGACGCATCGTGGGCCCGACGGAGGCGGACTATGGATATCTCCTGACCGCAAGGTTGGTTTGGGTCACAGAAGGCTCTCCATCATTGATTTGTCTAATGCCGCCTCGCAGCCAATGAGTAACGCTGACGGCTCGCTCCAGGTTGTATTTAATGGCGAGATTTACAACCATGCTGAAATTCGCCAGGAGTTGGTGCAACTCGGACATCGCCACTGGAAAACTGATCATTCAGACACCGAGGTCATTCTGCATGCTTTTGAGCAGTGGGGAATTCAGTGCCTGGAACGCTTCCGTGGAATGTTCGCCATCGGGCTTTGGGACTCAAACGCAAAACGCCTTTGGCTGGTCCGCGACCGGATAGGGATCAAGCCGCTTTACTACAGCCTTCATCATGGGCGTATTACATTCGCATCAGAAATTAAGGCGCTGCTTCAGGACCCCGATCAGGTCCGTGCAGTCAATGAAGAAGCCTTGTTCCACTATCTCTCGTTTGTGACTACGCCACCGCCCGGCACTCTGTTTGAGGGGATATGTAAGTTGCCGCCCGGTTCATTTCTGACCGTGGATGCTTCTGGACAATACCGCGTAGAGCGCTACTGGGATGTGCTTGACCACACCTCACCTTTAACAAACGTGCCAGAAGAAGAAATCGCCGAGCGATTGATCACGGAACTGCGCACCAGCGTGGCCCTGCGAACGCTCAGCGATGTTCCGGTAGGCGTCTTTCTTTCCGGCGGCATTGATTCCAGCACCAATGCCGCTCTCTTCTCGGAATGCGCTTCTGGCCGTGTAAAGACATTTTCTGTCGGTTACGACAAAAATTATCGTGGCTGCGAAAGCGAACTGCCTCTTGCAAAGAAATTTGCAGACAGCATCGGGGCAGAACACTATGGGAGGGTCCTGACACAAGATGACTTTCTGGAATTTCTGCCGCGCATGGTCCATTTGCAGGACGAGCCGATTGCCGATCCGGTCTGCATGCCGGTGTATTACGTGTCGAAGCTTGCCCGAGACAACGGCGTGATTGTTGCGCAGGTGGGTGAGGGGTCGGATGAGCTTTTCTGGGGATACGGATATTGGCGGCAGATGTTTGATCTAGTCCGCTGGAATTCTTATCCAGTGCCGCGCGCTGCAAAAAAGCTTGGTCTGGCCGGACTAAGGATGCTGGGCAAAGCACAAAGTCCTCAGTACGACTTTTTGTGGCGTGCCACACAGGGGCTGCCGGTCTTCTGGAGCGGCTTTGAAGGATTTACCCACAATGCAAAGATCGAAGTGCTTTCACCGAGATTGCGCGAGCGGTTCCGCGGGAGGACTTCCTGGGAGGCAATCCGCCCAACTTACGAGCGCTTTCAACAGAAGTGCTGGGAAATTGCTCCGGTAAAGTGGATGACATATGCAGATTTGAATCTTCGCCTACCGGAGTTGTTGCTGATGCGCGTGGACAAGATGGGCATGGGCGTAAGCCTGGAGGCACGCGTCCCGTTTCTTGACCACAAATTTGTGGAACTGGCGATGAGTATTCCGGAATCCATCATTACGAAAGGCCGGCAATCGAAGCACATCCTGAAGAAGACTGTGCGCGGAATTGTGCCTGACGAAATCATTGACCGGAAAAAACAAGGATTCGGCGTTCCGATTTACGAGTGGTTCTTTGAACAATTTGGAGCATTTGCAAGGCGAGAACTTACGGAATTCTGCGAGAAAACGGACTTTCTCGACCCGGCCTCCGTCATGAAACTGGTGGAAGAAGGCCGTGGATGGCATGCCTGGTTTTTGTTGAATTTTGCGCTGTGGTGGAACGAGTTTATTGATGCACGCGGGCCGGGCTTTGCCAGCGCGGAAGAACCGCTGGCCGTTGCCCGGTAAATGGCCCGGATTACGCGCTTATTTTCCTGGACACGAGCGAAATCAGGTCGCCTACATTTTTCAGTCCAGAGACTTCTCCCGTTGTGAAGCGGATCTTAAACTCCTTTTCAATCGCCACGATCAGGTTGATATGGGTCAGGGAATCCCAGTTCTCAACATCATCGGCCGTCAGTTCATTCCGCAGGACGATGGAATCATCATCAAACACTTCACGAAAAATATCAGTCAATTTTTCAATTAAGTTGTTCATAATCATGCGACGGCCTCAGCCTCAGGTTCACAAGACTTGATATAGGTATTTCTGGGAACATAGGAGTCCACCGCTAGTATCCAGCGTGTTGCCTCCGGCGTATCAGCAGTTTGCAAAAATCCAAACGAACGGAAAAAATCGCGTACCATCCCGTTTTTGGCCGTCGGGATATATGTGCCGGCTACATGCTTTAAGCCATTTTTAGCAGCGATGGCAAAAACTTCATTCATAACATACTGCTCCACGCCACGAGACAGAACACGGCAACTCATCAGCCAGTCGGTAATTTCCAGACACTCATTGTCCGGTTTCAGAATAACGACTGAAATCAGTCCGTGGTCCCCCAGTTTGTCAGACAATTTGACGTATAGCGGGAACATATCCGGATCATGCATCAGGCGTTCGCATTCTGCTTCGCTCCGGCGGCGCGTAGTCAGATTGAATTGATTGCTTCTCTGGATGAGCTGCGCAATTCTGGGCAGATGGAAAGAATCAAAACGGGAGACCACAATACGCATATCAAGAGACTGGAGAAATTCTTCGACAGAAGCATAGCTGGCAGCAACAGCGCGGCGGCTGGCCTCCTGTTTATACATCTCAGCGCGTTGCAGATCTTCGCTGGAAAAAGACGTGGTTTCAAAAAGATTCAGCTCACAAAGAAATCTCACATATTCTGATGGATCGTCGGGTAATTCCGGAACAATGATGCCTGGAACAAGCTCCCGTACCATGTTTCGTTCAAAGGGATTGTCGTCAACAAACACCATTGAATCAAATCCGATATTCAGGGCCTGCTGGATTGCCCTGATGTTTTCGGCCTTATCGTTCCAGTTGGCAACAAAAATAGTAATGTCTTCTTTTTTCAGCACCATTTCCGGGTGGGACTGAAAGGGCAACAATGCGTTCTGCTCATCATTTTTACTGCATACTGCCAGAAGAATGCCGCGCTGCTTCAGCTCTTTCAAAAAGCATTGAAAACGGTGCCAGGCTTCACCTTCGCCATGGGCGCTCAATTTGATGCCTTCAAGGCCATCATCGCCAATCACGCCGCCCCAAAGGGTATTGTCCAGATCGAGGACCATGCACTTGACCACTCGTCCGCGCATCGCCATCAAAATATCCACCAGATTCTGTGCAACATAGGGAAGAGCATCGAAAGAACAGAATGTCTTCCACATGTCCCAGAAGCGGTCGTCGAAAAAGTGCTTTCTTCCGATATAAGAAGCTACTCCCTCGATATCAAGCAGCAAGACACCATTTTGTCCACGCGCCTTTTGTGTAAGTCCTGTATTCAGTGCATGAACAGCCGAATAAAACGAGTCTGCGGCTTTAAGGTCGTAATTCCCGAAATACTTTTCCAATGGAAGGGCGAAGTTGCTTTGTATGATAGTGGCGTTGCAGTGGGACTGGATTGCATTCCAGATACTCTGCGTTTTTTCAAGAAAGCCATCCGTGAAGCTCGCTGCGCTCCCGTTCCGTTTTGCGAACGATGCGCGCAATGCCTGTGTTGCATTCAGAATGACCACAACATCTGGTCCAAACGCATAGAATCTGGAAGATGGGTTATAGGCTTCCAGTTCGACAGCATCGAATGCGCCCTCGTAGATTTCCGCCGAAAAACCGTTCCTGTCCAAAATGGCCTTAAGAAGAGGGACAAACTGTTGCGTTGCCGCATCGCTAAGTAACGCCAATTTGAGGGCAGGTTTGGGTGATGCTGCCGATAATTTCCTGCTTGCCGCTAGAAGCCGACGATAATCGAGGTCGGGGAGGTTGTCTGTTTGCATGTTTCTCTGATGTACAACCAGCAATCATGCATTTCCGGGACAATGAAAAACTTCAAGTCTCTAATAAAATGGCGAGCGCTTCTCTGTGTTGGATCATTGTGTTCGCTGCCAAAAATAACACTTAGAGTCTACGCGGACCAGAAGATCTTTTATGCCATGTTCCTGCCGAAATTCATCCACTGCTCTTCGGCAGTATGTCCATGTATCTTCACCATAATCATCAATAATCACATATCCGCCAATAGAAAGTTTAGGATAAAGATAAGTCAGGCTGTCCCGGGTCGAGTCGTAGTAATCGCCGTCCAGCCGTACGATTGCCAGCTTTGAAATCGGCGCTGAAGGTAATGTGTCGCAGAACCATCCCTTCAGAAAACGGACCCGATCATCCAACAGACCAAACGCCTGAAAATTTCTCTGCACTTCTTCCATGCTGACAGCAAAGTGATTGTAGACCGTCTTCATCACTTTTCCGTTATGGACCTGGGCCTCCAGTGGACACTTGTCGGCATCTGGAGCGGGCAGTCCTTCAAAGGAATCAGCCACCCATACCGTCCTGTCCTCTACTCCGTAAGCTTTGAGCACGGCACGCATGAAAATAGTCATTCCTCCACGCCAGACCCCCGTTTCAATCAGGTCTCCAGGGACGCCGTGCCGCAGCACATCTTCAATGCAGTATTGGACGTTTTGAAACCTGCTCAGTGGGCACATGGAAATTGCCGTGCCTTCCATGTAATGACGGATAAAAGCATTCACATACCGGAGTTGGTTTTCATCGTCCGCATCCGGTTCAGGTTGAAACAATGTGTTGGTCAGCGTCGCTTTCAAGAGATCGAAATAGAGGGCGACCGGACTGACCTGAGAACTGACCGCAGCACTGGCATCCATGACGGGGGAAGTCATCCTGTTTGTCCTTCTACGCTGGCGTGCGTGAAATTAGATGCAAATAAGCGCATCATTGTTTTTCACTCAAAATGCGACACCACTGAGAATTACCAGACCATATGTCCCGTGCAGCCTTCCTTGCTGCCTCGTCTGTTAAATGAAAAGGATCATTATAATTTTCTTCATTCAACGTGAATTCATTGTCTACATCGCAGTCATAGACGGGGGCCAACTTTTCCAGACTCTGCTTAAAGTTCTGGTATTGGCCGTCCAGCCCAAGTTCATTTATTTTGCGCCTTACATCCGCATGTTGAGGCGGAATGATAAATACAAATGAAATATGGTTTTGCTGACAATATGCAACTACTTTCTTCAAATCCTCAGTTAAGGAACCCAGATAGGCATCCCGGTTTATTTTCACTTTCACGTATTGAAGCTGGCTCTGCCAGAACGCTGCTTTGTTTACTGTAGGCCCAAGATTGGTCTTATGGTGAAAGACAGCATCTGAAATGTCATAAAGGCCTGCTTCCAACACGGTTGAATTCATGAAATAGAGCAAAGGATTATGCAGTATGGCCACTGCTCCTGGTACGCGGTCAGAAGAGTAAGCGCTGTACTCCATAAAATCAACTCCGAAATACACGCGACGTAGCTTCGTCCTTTGCGCCGCAAACCAGAACATCGAAATGGCCTCGCGCAATGATCCGCCACCCGTAGCCAGGTTTGCGTAAGGCTCGCCTGTTATCTGGGAAATTGTCTCTGCGGGAAGGCGGTCTGTTTGCGAGTCTCCTACCAGGATATTTGGCTTGGGACCGCGGTTATATGTAAGGACATCCCACAGGGCCTGGTCCAACGGTGCAGCATACCCAAATCGCGTGTGTTCTGGCACTGGAGATGGTTTGGCAAAAAAAGAGAAAGGATCTACCCAGTAGATAATCGGAGCAACCACAAGAACAACTGGAAGAAAGAAGGCGATGAGCCGGAGCCACACACCTCTTAGCTGACGGCCGTCTGTACCGGCCAGCAGAGTTTGGGCGCTGCTTTGTGCCTGCGTTACCGTTTCCTGTGCATCAACGGGATACATAGAGATTTAAAACTGCACATAAATAAAGTGAGTACTTTGCTGGTGTAACGTGATTACAGTAGCCAGCGCGGCATAGTAAACGGCCCAGCGCATGGCCAACGGCAATGATGAAAACGACGGCAGAAATGCAACGACACGGCTTTGTTGGGCCCGCAAATAGCTGCACAATTCCAAAACAAGAGCTGCCGTCACCGCAATGCCCGTGAGTCCAAAATGCATACGGCCAAATCCATAATAGACCCGGGTGACGGATGCTACGGGACTTTCCAGGCCATCCCAGAGATGGCGTAGCTCATAAGAGATATTCACAAAGCTTCCTGCTCTGAAGAATACAAGTGTGAACGCAATCATCAGAAACACGAAAAACGGACCAATCAGGTTCGTCAAAACGTCTGCCCACCGGTGTTTGCGATAAAAACGTTTGCGCGCAGCCGACGTAAAGCTGTCTACCATGAGATAAATGCTTTGTATGACGCCAAACAGCAGGAACCCAATATTAATTCCATGCCAGAGGCCGATAAGTACCATGTTTGCAGTGATGCTGAGAGCGAGACCCCAATTGCCCAGATTTCGTGTGGCCATGCGCAAAGGTGTAAATACATAATCTGTCAGCCAGAAGGTCAGAGACATGTGCCAGCGCCTCCAGAACTGGCTGATGCTGGGCGCGAAATACGGATGAGCAAAATTTTCAGGAGACCGGATACCAAAAAGCCCCGCTGTGCCTACCGCGATGTCTGTGAGTGCAGCAAAATCAAAATACAATTCCAGCGCATACAAAATGGCAGCAAACCAAAGCATGTTGGAATAGTGGGGCTGCATTCCGTCTATGTAAGAGATGATTGACGCGAGTTGGTCTGCCAGTACGGTTTTCTTCACAATTCCCAGAAGAATGCGCCGGAGGCCAGCGCGCATGAGCGCCGAAGTTTCTATGCTGCTCCTGGGCAGTTTAAACTCGTTTGCCCGCTGGATCGGCCCTGCTGGAAGCTGAGGGAAGAAGCTGGCGAAGGCGACAAACTCAACCGGACTGGACCACGCAGGATATTTGCGCCAATAAACGTCTATCAGATATCCCATCAGCTTGAACGTGTAGTAGGAAACTCCTAAAGCCAGAAAAGTATGCGTAAACGAAGAGGGAACCGTCCCTGCGGCGAGCATGTCCGGGAGCAGTTTGATAAAAAGCAAATACGCCAGAAGTACGACGAGGGCCACAGTGAAGATGAGCCGACGCTGAAGACTGGCGGTATCCATCTGGTCCATGTATCTGGCCACTGCGAAAACCGCCAGTGCTGCAATAAGAAGTACGCCTGCTGAAATCGCACTGGAAACGGCATAAAACAATATCGAAACTATAGCAAGAAGCGCTGGCCGTAAGCGCGCTGGGCACA
>DASRBV010000149.1:0-18092 GCA_035653455.1 Pseudacidobacterium sp.
ACACCAGGTTTTACGCTGACTGCGATTCTCACTCTGGCGCTCGGCATCGGCGTAAACGCAGCCATGTTTTCCGTCATGGACCAGGTGCTCCTGCGGCCTTTGCCGTACCCCAATGCGCAAAGGCTGGTGCTGATGGGGGCCGTCCGGCAGCAGGGTGGGTTCGCGGCTGTGTCCTTGCCAGACATGAAAGACTGGCAGGCGCGCAATCATACCTTTCAGGCAATCGGGTATTTCGAGTCGAACCCGGTCACATTGCGTTTTGGGGATTCTTCCAACGTTACGACCCAGGTCATGACCAGCACCAACCTCTTTGAGCTGCTCGGTGTTCATCCAGCTATGGGGCGGTCCTTTACTGCTGAAGACGGCAAATCGGGAAGAAGCAATATCATCATCGTCACCGACCGCATCTGGCGCAATTATCTCCACAGCGACCCGAATATTCTGGGCAAGGCTGTTTTCATCAACGGCGACCCATATACGGTCATCGGCGTTCTGCCTCCCGCCGTGGGCTTTCCCGGAGATGGCCTTGAAAGCATTTATGCGCCCGTCAATCCGGACGACAACGGCCTGTCCGACCGGTCAAGCTCTGCTCTGCTGGCGATAGGTCTGCTACGTCCTGGGGTGACCGTTGAACAGGCCGGCCACGAAATCAACTCCATTCACCAGCAGTTGCTCCGTGAATATCCAAAAGACGAATCAACAGCCCTTATTCGTGTCGTGAACTATCGCGACGCACTCACAGAAAATTCGCGGTCTGCCATTTTTGCGCTGTACGGCGCAATCATCGCAGTCTGGCTGATTGCCTGCGCGAACGTTGCCGGGCTGATGCTTACCCGCACCAACAACCGTCGCCGCGAAATCGCCATTCGCGGCGCGCTCGGAGCAGGCAGAGACAGACTTGTCCAGCAGTTTCTTACCGAAAGCCTGCTGATTTCTCTTGCGGGCGGCGCTGCAGGAGCAGGTTTCGCCGCAATTGCCCTGGGGTTGTTAAAACACTATTTCGCGCATACGCTGCTTTATGGCGGGTTCATCCATATCAACGGTGCAGTCTGCGCCTTTCTCCTGCTGGCCTCCTGTATCTCAGCTTTGCTCTTCGGGGTCGTTCCTGCGTGGATGGCCGCCAATACTCCTTTGCAGGAAGGGCTGCGTGAAGGCACCGCGGCAGCAGGCGTGAGCAGGAAGCAGGCATTCTGGCGCGATGCTTCCGTCGTGGCAGAAATCACCCTGACTCTGGCTTTGCTGATTGCCGCAGGACTCATGATGCGCACGCTTTACCAGTTGCGCCGTGCAGAAAAGGGCTTTATTGCCGACCAGGTTGTGACTGGAATGCTGTTTATGCCCACACATGGCGCCTGGTGGACTTCTCCCGATCCCGAGAAAGCAGCCAACCTGGTAAAGATGTTCTATCGTCCGCTCCAGGAAAAGCTGCTGCACACTCCGGGAATTTCCGGCGTTGGCTTCACCACCGTACGCCCGCTTGAGCCTGGCTGGGATTTTGTTGACAACATTATTGTGAATGGAAGGCCAAAGCCCAATAAATCCGAGCAACCCACTGCGCAATTGCGCGGTACGGATGAAGGCTATTTCAGGGTATTCGGCATCCGACTGTTGAAGGGCCGCTATTTCGATTCCCAGGACACACCCGATTCGCCTGTTGTTGCAGTGGTCAATCAGTCCTTTGTAAAAGAAGTCTTCCCTCGAGAAGACCCGATTGGTAAACAGATAGAAATCGCCGATGCTCCCGGCCCGCGTCACTGGGCGACCATTGTGGGTGTTGCAGAGGATGTCCGGCAGCGCTCCATGGGAGAAGCTCCCGTCCCGGAGCTGGACCTGAACCTGATGCAGTTCAGCCCAAAGGACGAGATGTATCCCATCATCTCGTCTTTCATGAACATCGCTGTGCGCACAAACCTTCCCGCGGCCGATTCCGAGCGCATCATCGCCAACGCGATCCACGACGTGATGCCTGACATTGCTTTGCAAAACTTCAAGCCCATGCCGCAGGTGGTAGACGATTCCATGGGCAACCAGACCCTTGCCGCACGCCTGCTCGGCATCTTTGGCATCGCCGCGCTGGCCATTGCCATTGCAGGAATCTACGGACTACTTTCTTATTCGGTCAGCCAGCGTATGCGCGAATTCGGAGTGCGTCTGGCACTGGGCTCTCCGCGAGGCGCCGTCATCTGGCTGGTACTGCGCCATGCTCTGCTGCTGCTTGCGGTTGGTATTGCTGCCGGAATCACCATTGCCATTGCCGCCAGCGGAGTGATGCGCGCCTTTATTTATGGTTTCCACGGCTATGACGTCCTCACTGTCTTCGCCGTCGCCCTGGTGCTTGCCGCCTGCGCACTGCTGGCCAGCTATCTCCCGGCCCGCAAGGCCGCCAGGGTAGACCCGGTGGTCGCTCTGCGCACCGAATAGGAAGAGTAGCGCAGTGCTTACGGCATTTTCATTGGATCTACCGCAAAAACAGCAGACGGCTTTCACCAGTCTGTGAGTGTCCCATCCAGCTTTCGGGCAATCGGCAGATACGCCCTCTGATACGGATATTTCGTAGCCAGTTTTTCATCCAGTTCCACCCCCAGACCAGGAGCATCCCCCGGATACATGTATCCGGAATCGAAGCGGTACCCATGCGGAAAAACAGCATCGGTTTCCGTCGAGTGCGGCATGTGCTCCTGAATACCGAAGTTGTGGACGGCTATGCCGAAGTGCAGCGCAGCGGCCATCGTCACCGGAGAAAGATCGGTCGCCCCGTGGCATCCCGTGCGAATGTGGTAGAGTGACGCAAAATCGGCAACTTTTTTCAGATGGGTCAGCCCTCCGGCATGTATCACTGACATGCGGATGTAATCAATCCATTGGTTGCGAATCAAATCATGCGCGTCCCAGATGGTATTGAAGACCTCGCCAGTAGCAATGGGAGTAGTTGTGTGCTCGCGGATAATTTTGAAGCCTTCCTGCAACTCGGCAGGCACAGGGTCCTCCATCCAGAAGAGGCGAAACGGCTCTAGCTCTTTGCCAAGACGTGCTGCTTCGATTGGTGTCAAACGATGATGGACATCGTGCAAAAGATGAACATCCTCGCCCACTGCCATCCGCAGCTTCTCAAACAGCCTGGGAGTATGCCGCAAGTATAGTTCCGTAGACCAGCGGCTTTCCGAAGGCAGTCCGCGCTCGGCCGGCTCATAGGGCTGCGCGCCTTTCGGAACACCGTAAGTCGAGGAAAGTCCGGGAATGCCGCTCTGCGCGCGCACTGCGCGATAACCCATCTCCATGTGCTTCTGTACGTCGGCGATGGCTTCTTCTACCGTAGCGCCATGCGCATGTGCATAGACCAACACTCCTTCGCGGCTCTTGCCGCCAAGCAGGTTGTAAACAGGAGTTCCCAGCGTTTTGCCTTTGATGTCCCACAGCGCGACATCTACAGCGGCGATAGCAGCCATCGTGACCGGCCCACGCCGCCAATACGCTCCACGATAGAGATACTGCCAGATGTCTTCGGTCTGAAACGGATCGCGTCCGATAATACAGGGAACAACGTGCTCGGTAAGATAGCTGACAACCGCCAGTTCGCGGCCATTCAGAGTGCCATCACCGAGGCCGTAAATGCCTTCATCGGTCTCAATTTTCAGCGTGACGAAGTTGCGTCCCGGTGAGCAGATGTTGACAGAAGCCTTCGTGATCTTCATTGGACAGAATGCCTTTGCAGAAGCAGTGCCGCAGCGCCGCGCAGACGGGCCACATCGCCTTCGTGTGTGGGCAGAAGCCGCGGCGGGCCTCCGGCAAGAACAACTTCTTTGAGTTCAGCCTCAATCAGCGGAGCGAAACGTCCCCAGGCAGAGGTCACATCTCCTGCGACGAGTACCACTTCCGGCGAAAGTCCGGCAACCACTGTGCGGAGTCCTTTGCCCAGAAACCTAGCTTGCTTTGCCAGCGCTGCCGCAGCCTGGGTATTTCCTTCTTCGGCCAGACTTAAAAGCTCATGGAAGGTCATGCGCTTTGACTTTGGCTCAAGCTCGCTGTAGTAGCGCAGGGCGGCGTTGCAGGAAGCGAACATCTCCCAGCACCCTGTGCCCTTGCAGGCGCAACGCGGGCCGGAAGGGTCAAGCGTGACGTGGCCGAACTCTCCAGCCATTCCATTTCTTCCCGAGATGATCTGCCCGTTTGCCATCAGCCCGGAGCCAATACCCTCTGAAACCGTAATCAGCACAGCATCGCGGATGCCGTCCATTCTGCCGAACCATAATTCTGAGAGCAGGCAGGCGGTTGCAGCATTTTCCATCTCTGTGTGCAGACGCATTTCACGCTCAAAGGCACCTTTTATGTCAAAATCCGGCCAGTGAAGATTGGGGGCGAAGACCAGACGCTGCGTTTCGGGGTCTACGCGACCGGGCAGGCTGATGCCAATGCCTTCGACAGATTTCCTCGGATACGCATCGCGAATGCGCTTCATGCACTCGGTCATGCCGTGGACGGCCTTCGCCGGATCTTTTCCAATCGGCAACGTGGAACGCGAGAGCAGGCGGCCATTGAGATCTACAAGCGCCACCGTGGCCTGGTGCGGATGAATATCTGCTGCCAGCACCACAAGGTCATCATTCAGATGAACAAGCGTAGGACGCCGCCCACGAGGCAGGTGGGCCAGCGCGCCTTCGCGCACCCACTTTTCTTCCAGCAGTTGTTCAATGATCTGCGAAACGGTGCTGCGTTGGAGGCCGGAGAGACGTGCCAGATCGGCCCGCGAAATAGGCTGGCGCGTACGAATGATTTGCAGAATAATGTCGCGGTTGATGCGGCGCGCTGTCTCACTCGATGCCAGTTCGGCAGAGGTGAGGTCCACATGCCGCATTCCTTTTCCTGTTTGTCTCGTCCGTCCCAAGTCTTTCCTTGTCTGATGTCCAATGTACACCGGAATGCTTCCGGTTTACTGGTTCACTCCGCTGGCCAGATAGCCTCCATCTACAACAATGATCTGCCCATTCACATAAGAAGCAGCATCGGAGGCAAGAAAGACCGCCGCACCAACGAGTTCATCCGTGTGCCCGAACCGGTGCATGGGGATGCGCATGTGCATTTCGCGTCCGCGCGGAGTACTGTCCAGAAGGTCGGCATTCAGTGATGTAGGAAAAATTCCCGGCGCAAGGGCATTCACGCATATGCCGTCGTGCGCCAGCTCCACGGCAAGCGAACGGGTGAGGGAAGCAACGGCCGCTTTGCTCGCCCCATAAGCGGCGACTTCATGAAAAGCAACAAACGTGGCCAGAGAAGCGATATTGATGATCCGGCCATAGCGCTGCGCCTGCATGGTGCGTCCGAAAATCTGGCACGAACGAAATGTACCCGTAAGGTTGGTTTCCAGGATGTAATTCCAGTCTTTTTCAGAGCACTCAAGCGTAGGCACGCGCTGTGTGGTCCCGGCAGAATTCACGAGAATGTCCACGCGCCCGAATTTTTCTAGGACTTTGTCATGCAATGACTGCAGAGATGCCCGGTCGAGCACGTCCGACGCTACTGCCAGACTCCGGCAGCCCAGCCCTTCAATTTCAGCTGCTGTCTGTTTTACTTCTTCCAGGCGACGCGAAGAGGCCACGACATCTGCCCCCGCTGCGGCCAACCCTAAAGCAATGGAGCGGCCAATCCCGGAAGTTCCGCCGATAATAACGGCTGTTTTTCCCGCCAGATTAAAAATGCATTGACTCAAATGGTCCCCGCTGGATCTGTTGATAGTGGATTTAATTTGTATTCAATCGAAAAATCTAGTGTAAAGCCCTGTCCTCGCCTGCTGGAATAAAAAACTGCTCTACGCGAAAAACGATCATGCAAATTAAATAATCATCTCCACCCCTTTTCAAACGATAAAAATTACGGTTGACAATTATCATTGCTGCTCAATATAGTTTGCGTCGCGTACTAAATTGATTTAACCGAGAGCCTTTCGAGGACAGGTACGCGCTCGAGTCAAAAATTTTGGAGGCAGTCATGATGAGGGTTCGCTTTAGGGGTCTTTGGGTCTGTAATCTTCTGCTTTTGCTTTACTTGCTGTTGAGCAGTGCGGTCTACGCGCAGGTGCTTTATGGCTCGTTGACAGGCACGGTCACCGACAGCACGGGCGCGGTCCTGGAAGGCACCCAGGTAACAGTTCTGGATGTCCAGACTGGAACGACGCAATCTGCAACGACGGATTCCAGCGGCATCTACCGGTTTACAACCCTCTTGCCGGGAACATACAAGGTGACAATTGCGGCGTCTGGTTTTACTTCACAGGAGACCGCTGGGGTCATGGTGCGCGCCAATGAGATCGCCCGTGTGGATGCACAACTGAAGGTGGCAACAGCAACGCAAAGTATCACTGTGACCACTGCGCCTCCCCTTCTTCAGACCGACAAGGCGGACGTGCACACCGATCTTACTTCGCGTGAGATTGAAAACCTGCCCATCATGGGGTCGCAGGGGGCGAATTTTCAGTCTCTGCTGCGGACGATCCCGGGCGCAGGGTTGACGGCGGAGACCAACTCTCTTGCCGGGAATCCGCAGCGAGCCATCAACACGAACATGAATGGGCTTTCAAATCAGGGAAACAACACGCGCATTGATGGGGCACAAGATGCCTATCCCTGGCTGCCTGCCAACGTGGCTTATGTACCACCTGCGGATGCCATTGAATCAGTCAACGTGGTGACCAACTCCTTTGATGCCGAGCAGGGAATGGCTGGCGGGGCCGCCATCAACGTGCAGATCAAGTCAGGTACAAACAAGTTCCACGGCAGCGCGCACGAATATCATACGGACCAGAACTTTGCTGCGCGCAATTATTTCCAGACCGACCCCAAAATCTTCCCCCACAAAAACAGAAACAATCAAAACCAGTTTGGAGGGACCATCGGTGGTCCAGTTGTGAAAGATAAGCTGTTCTTCTTTGCCGATTACGAGCGCACGACACAACGGCAAAAGGCCGGACCGGATACGCGCACCCTTCCCACCGCAGCCATGATTGCGGGCGATTTCCGAGGTCTGCCGGGAAGCCCCATAATCTATGATCCGGCAACGGGCGACCAGCACGGGGCCAACAAGCAGCAGGTCTCGTGCAATGGGGTACCCAACGTTATTTGCCCAAACCGGATTGATCCTGCGGCACAGGCCATGGTCAAACTTTTGCAGCCATTGGTTTCGCAGGAATTCCAGACAAGCAATGGAATGAACAACTGGACCGGAAGTGGAACTGCTTTGTTTAACCGCGACAATGCTGACTTCAAGGTCACCTACGTTCCAAACCAGAACTCCACGGTTTTTGGGCGCTATAGCTTTTCAAAGACCCTGGTTTTTGACCCGCCTCTTCTTGGCGCTGCAATAGGGGACGCCACCAACGGAGGCCAGCTTGGGAATGCTCCCGGCCTGGTACAGAGCGTTGGTCTTGGTGCAACTCACGCGTTCAGTCCCACTCTGCTGATTGACTGGAACTTTGGTTTCACGCGCCAGCGGCTGGGGTCCACATTCGATCTGACCTCAGCAAGGGGGCTGAATGACTTGCATATTCCCGGGACCAATAATGCCGGTGCGACGGGGGATCCTTCGCTTTATTATGGGTGGCCGGGTTTCACATTTCCAACCGGAGGGGCCAGCCTCGGTAACGCGCAGCCTGCCAATCCATTTCTGTTTCGTGATCAGCAGTTTGTGACTGGAGCCAACCTGAGCTGGAACAAAGGCAAGCATGGTTTCCGCGGCGGAATTGAATGGAACCATTCGCAGATCAACCATTTCCAGCCACAAGGTGGAACATTCCAGCAACCTCGCGGCGCATTCCAATTCAATGGCAATGTCACTGCTTTGCAGGGGACCACGCCAACCTGGTTTAACTCCTGGGCTGACTTCCTTCTTGGATTGCCCAGCACGACAGGAAAAGCCCGGGCACTTTTTAACCCCACTGCTCTGCGTTGGTCACAATGGGCCTGGTATCTGCAGGACCGGTATCAGGTGACTCCGAAACTGACGCTGACCTACGGAGTACGTTGGGAGTTTTATCCTTTCGGATACAGCGATAACGGAAAAGGGCTCCGCGTCCTCGATCTGGCCACCGGCAAGGTCCTTCTCGGGGGATATGGAAGCATTCCCCGGGATGACGGCATGGATGTTGGCTCAGGTCAGTTTCTGCCGCGCATAGGAGTTGCCTGGCGCTTATCTCAGAACACTGTTGTCCGTGCTGGTTATGGAATGAGCGCCGATCCGTACACCTGGCATGTGTTGCGCAACGCTTATCCGTCTGTGCTGCTGGATACAAATACCCCAGCAAATACGGCCGATTTTATTCCTGCGGCCAGTCTGACTGGGCTGAATAGCACAGGTCTGGGAGGCGGAAGCTATTCCGTGCCTACCGGCATTGTTCTTGCGCCATTGCCTGACCTGAGTAGTGGTACCATTCCACTGCCCACCAATATCAGCACCACAACCGTTCCCAACCCCTTCCATCGTGGGTATATCAACTCCTATAACCTCTCACTGGAGCAGGAGATACAAAACAATTTCACGTACACCCTTGGCTATGTTGGCACTTACGCTGTCCGGCCAGTAGTGAACATGAATGCAAATGCTTCACCGCCGGGTACCGGCAGTGCCGGCGGTCTGCTGAGTCAGGCATATGGCGCTAACTATACGGGAACAATCAACAAGCTGAATCCCTTCAAACATAGCCGCTATGATTCATTGCAGACCAGCCTGACTTACCGGTTTGCTGGCGGTTCGAACATACGTGCGGCCTATACGTGGTCAAAAGCAATGGACTATGCGGACAATGAGGACCTGGGCTTTCTTTCCTTCCCCTATCCGGACTACTGGAGCAAAAACTATGCGCCTGCTGGTTTCGACCGGACCAATAACTTTGAGTTTGCAGGCGTAATAGCCCTGCCTTTTGGAAAGGAAGGACTGTGGGCAAAGAGCGGCATTGGAGGTGCACTTCTTGGAGGCTGGCTCGTCAACCCCGTGCTGAGCATCATGAGCGGTGCGCCATTTACCGTCAGTGCGGGCGGCAATCTGAATGCAAATGGCTCCGGTCAGACGGCTGATCTCGTCAAGCCATTTCGTCTGACGCATGGAAAGCCGCCTCGCACCGGGGTGACCTGTGCGTTGGGTGATACATCCTGCGAATATTTTGATCCAACCTCCTTTGTGGCCCCATGGATTTGTACGAACCCCAGCCCGAGCGCGTGCCCGGCAGGAATTTCACCTCCGCATTACGGTAATACCAATCGAAATGAGTTTCGCGGCCCAGGCTTCTTCAACATGAACCTGAGTGTGGTACGGGACTTCAAGGTCAGAGAGTGGGCCACATTGCAGGTAAGGGCAGATGCTTTTGGGCTGACAAATACTCCCCATTTTGCCAATCCGAATACTTCCTGCCCGGCCAATGCGACCATACCAGGCCAATTGTGCAACACGGGCACGAACAACAACTTTGGCGTCATTACTGGAACTGCGCAGCCGGGTGGTTTCTTTGGCCCTGATCCTGGTAACCGGACAATGTGGCTCGGCGCCCGTGTGCAGTTTTAAACAGCCACCAATTTGCTTCCGTGGGGGAGGCTTTCTTAGCTGAAAGCCTCCCTTCTTTTTCAGTTATCTTTATCTTTTGCAAAAGAGGAGAATCTCCGTTGCTATATTTCCGGCGATCTGTTTTTCATACGATGGTGGCGCTGTATTTCTCAACAGCACTTGCTCAAACCGGACAAACTCCTCCTGTGCATCTGACCTCCGAGCAGGACCATCAGCGCATGATGGACCTGCTGCACATCACTTCTCTGCGTCCGGGAGTGAGCGGCAATCCCAAAGCTCAAAATGCTGCGAATTATGACGAATCGAAGGCAGGGCCGTTTTCT
The DNA here is from genome assembly GCA_035653455.1 of Pseudacidobacterium sp. GTDB lineage: Bacteria > Acidobacteriota > Terriglobia > Terriglobales > Acidobacteriaceae > Pseudacidobacterium. The sequence goes on from DASRBV010000149.1 coordinate 9,867, forward strand.
CCGCTGCCTGACCCGCTCCTTTTGAAAAATGGGAAGCGCGTGACCTCAGCGAAAATGTGGTGGAAGCAGCGCCGTCCGGAGCTGGTGGAAGAGTTCGACCGCGAAATCTATGGGCGCCAGCCTGCAAACACGCCAAAGGTGCACTGGGAGCTTTTAAGTACAACACATGAGACGAATGGCGACATTCCGGTCATTACGAAAAAACTCGCCGGGCATGTGGATAATTCCTCGTATCCAGCAGTGAGTGTCACCATCCCGCTTACGCTGACCATTCCGGCGAATGCGAAAGGACCGGTCCCTGTCATCATCGAGTTCACCTTTGATCCCGCCTTTCTTGCCGAGCTGGCCAAGCATGGCATCAAACTGCCTCCTTCGCCACCAGGGCCAACATGGCAGCAACAGATTCTTGCCAAAGGCTGGGGATACGCGGTTCTCATTCCAACCAGCTATCAGGCCGATAACGGAGCAGGGCTGACCGAAGGCATAATCGGCCTGATGAACAAAGGACAACCGCGCAAGCCAGATGACTGGGGAACTCTGCGCGCATGGGCCTGGGGAGCAAGCCGCGTCCTTGATTATCTGGAAACGGACAAGTCCGTGGACGCGAAGCGCGTTGGTATCAGCGGGCATTCACGCTATGGCAAGGCCGCCCTGGTTACGATGGCCTACGATCCGCGATTTTCTATCGCTTATATCAGCTCATCCGGAGCAGGCGGAGCGAAGATTTTCCGGCACAACTTCGGTGAACCGCTCGAAAATGTCGCGGCCACAAATGAATACCACTGGATGGCCGGAAACTTTCTGAAATATGCCGGCCCTCTGACGGTGAAGGACCTTCCTGTAGATGCCCATGAACTGATTGCGTTGTGTGCGCCGCGCCCGGTATTTATCGGGGTTGGGTCTGCCGAAGGCGATGGATGGGCCGACGCGCGCGGAATGTTTTTGGCCGAGGTGGCCGCAGGACCGGTCTATCAGTTGCTGGGCAAAAAGGGGTTAGGAACGGACAAATTTCCGCCGATGGGCACAGCATTGATTGACGGCGACCTGGGGTTTCGCCAGCATAGCGAAGGGCACACTCAGCTTCCGAACTGGCCAACATTTCTGGACTTCGCCAGTAAATACTGGGGCCAGTAAGGTTCCTACTTCATCAATCACAGGAACAGAAGATGTTTTCAGAGCAAGGCAGTGCCTCGTATCATAGAAGAAACTACTCTTGAGGAGGAACTCATTACCCCCATGCCTACTCCGAAAGCTGAGAAGACCACGAAACCCCGCAAGGCCCCGGCCAGGAAAAAGACCTCTGCGCCGCCGGAGCCAACGGTCATCCGTCCCACCTATGAACAGATTGCGCAGCGTGCCCACCAGCTCTGGATTGAGCGCGGACGCACTCACGGCAGGCACGAAGAAGATTGGTTTCGCGCCGAACAGGAACTTATGGCGTCGTAGTCTCTGCCATCGTTCTCATTCTTAATCTTAGTGGCGCTGCGGCTTGCAGCGCTTTTCTATTGCTGCAAAGCAACGTGCGGCCAATCATCTTCCCAGGTGATGGTGGAAATCTGCAGCGCCGGCCTGCCTGTCTTTGCGTCATAGGCATGAAACACCAGAAGGCAGGTGCCATCTTTGCCCATCCAGACAGATTCGCCTCCAGGGCCAAGCCAGCGCGAATTGCCGTGGAGCAGTTCCATGCCGCCGCCTTCAGTCATGAGAGTGCCATTTCGATCGAGGTAGGGGCCGGTCACGCTTTTGGCGCGCCCAACCATCGTCCTGTAGGTACTGTGGGTGCCACGGCAGCAAAGGTCCCAGGAAACAAACAGATAATAATAACTGCCATGATGGACGATGAAAGGCGCTTCCACGGCCTGCCAGTCCGGAGGAAGGTCTGGCTTTGCAGGAGGCGGATTTTCCGGCCTACGGCGGGAGGCCAAAGAGTAGAGCTCTGTGTCCGTGGCGGAAAGCAATCCGGTTCTGTCATTCAGGCGGCGCATTTTGATGCCGCTCCAGAAGCTGCCGAAGGCAAGCCACGCATGCCCCTGGGCATCGCGAACAAAATTGGGATCAATGGCGTTGAAGTCATCGGCGGCAGTGGACTTCAGCACCAGTCCACGGTCTATCCACTTGTAATCCGGGCTGGATGGGTCGAGGGTCTTGTTCGTTGCGAGCGCAATGCCTGACGTATTTTTTCCAAAGAGTGAATAGGCGTAATAGAGGCGGTACTCGCCATTTACGTATGAGATGTCTGGCGCCCAAAGTTCCTTTGTGCCTGGACTGTCTTTCTGTATCCAGGCAGGAATCCCGTCAAAGACATGGCCACAGAGCTTCCAGTCGGTCAGGTTTCTGGAACAGCGGACCTGGAACTGGCCACCATCTGTGGCCTTTCCGGTGGCGAAGACGTACCAGGTATCACCTTCTTTGATGATGGATGGGTCGTGCGTGCCCCAGTATTCACCGGACAGGTTGAGTGCCTTCGGTTGCTGGGCAGGTGCGGCAGCGCAAAACAGGGACGTCAGGAGGGCAATCATGTATTTGCGAAACATATATTGAGAAACCGTTTTCTCTGCATGGAGAGTATCACACGCTTCAAACCAGAGACTTTGCGGCAAACGGCACCACGGCGAAACTGCATCTGGATGCCCTTTTTGCAGAGATGGACGGGAACCGGACTATTTAGCCGGGGAAAACGGTTCGGGTTTGGCAGAGCCGTCGCGTTGTTTTATCAGAATCTGCACTTTGCCTTCGGCCTTATCAAGATAGTCCTTGCATTCGGCGGAAAGACGCGTGCCTTCCTCAAACAACCGGATGGATTCTTCGAGCGGAAGGTCGCCGCGCTCCAGTTGCTCGACAATCTTCTCCAGACGCTTCAGTGATTCTTCAAAGCCTGGCAACGGATGCTCCTTCGACTGGTTCTTTCTCAGACGGCAGGACGGCGGCCAATACCTCGGCGGCGGAAGCATAACGGCCAAAAGGCGCGCTCACCTGTACACCCTGCACCATTGTCCGCGCCGCCTCAAGCATCTCCTGCGCAATACGAATGCCTTCGGCACGGGCTGCTTCCGGAGAAGGAGCGGCCTGCATCCGCAGCATGACGGAATCCGGCACAGAGACCCGGAGGTCGTTCTTCATGAACTCGGCATTCCGCAGGCTGGTCAGCGGCCAGATGCCCGCAATCACCGGAATGCGGAAATCTTCGATGCGTTTCAGAAATGATTCCAGCACGCGCAGATCAAATACGGGCTGCGTAATAGCATATTCTGCGCCCGCTTCCACTTTGTAGGCAAAACGGCGGACTTCGTTATCTATATCCGGAACTCCCGGGTTGGCAGCGCAGGCAATCGTGAATCCCGTAGATGCGCCAATGGGGTTGCCGCCAATGTCCAGTCCGTGATTCAGGCGGTTCACGATGTTGACAAGGCCAATGGCGTCCACGTCGAAAACAGCAGTCGCATCGGGATAATTGCCCAGCTTGGGCGGGTCTCCGGTGAGGCAAAGGACATTTTTCAGGCCAATGGATGCCGCGCCGAGCAGGTCGCTCTGAATGCTCAGGACGTTGCGGTCGCGGCAGGTGTAGTGCAGGATGGTCTCAATGCCGACCTTCTGCTGAATCTGAATACAGAGGCTCTGTGCGCTCATGCGGGCCGAGGCGCGCGGGGAATCCGGCACGTTGATGACATCTATGCCGAGACCTGCGAGCAGAGTTGCTCCGCCCAGTTCTTTTGAGCAATCAATGCCTCTGGGCGGGACGATCTCGACCATCGTCACGAATTTGCCGTCATGAATCAACCTGCCCACGCGTGAGCGTTCTTCCAGTGGCGGCGGAGGCGTTTCTGTCACGATCGGCGCGCGCGATGCATGCGCGTGGGCGGCCTTCTGTGCTTCCTGCGCGCGCATGGCCGACTTCATGGCCCGGACATGGTTCGGCGTAGTGCCGCAACAGCCGCCGATGAACTGCGCTCCGGCCTTGATGAATTTCCGCGCGAAGCTCGCCATGTATTCAGGCGAGCAGAGATAAATATTGCGTCCGTCCACGGCGCGCGGCATTCCGGCATTGGGCATGACGACCAGGGGAAGATCGCTCACTGCGGCCATGCACTCGATGGCGGTCAGCACGGTTGCAGGCCCGGTGCTACAGTTCACTCCGATAGCGTCCGCGCCCCATGCAGTCAGTTTGGTGCCGGCCACTTCGGCGGTTGCTCCGTCGAGGCAGTGCGCATCTTCATCTACGGTGACCAGTACGATCACGGGCAGGCCAGGAGCGGCCTCGCGCGCGGCCAGAATCGCCTGCTCTGCTTCATTCAGCGCGGGCATGGTTTCAATCACAATCAAGTCGGCGCCCACTCCGGGGCCGCCCGCGGCCAGGGCGCGAATCTGTTCTGCAAAAGCGGCGCGGGCTTCTTCCAGAGAGGTTTTGCCCAGCGGTTCCAGATGAATGCCCAGAGGACCGACTGACCCGGCGACCCAGGCAGTTCCGGCCTGTTTCTCCTGGAGTTGATTCACGGCCTGCCGCGCAATGCGAACACCTGCCTGATTGATGGCCGTGACCTGGTCCTGAAGACCATAGCGAGTAAGCCGGAAGCTGTTTGCGCCGAAGGTGTTGGTCTCGATGATCTCTGCGCCCGCCTGGAGGTACTCGTCGTGGATGGAGCGCACGAGTTCCGGCTGGGAAAGGTTCAGCTCGTCATAGCAGCGGTTGATAAAGACGCCGCGCGCGTAGAGCATGGTGCCCATCGCGCCATCGAACAGCACGGTGCGGTTCGCAAAAATGTCCTGCAGACGGTTTGCCATTTACTTCCTGTGAGATCGTTGGTCCTCGCCTTTCGGGGCAAGGACCAGGGGCCTTCTAGTCATGCTAAGACACTGGCTGCGGGAAAGCCAGTCATGCGTTGTGCTTCCATAGGGCAACGCCGCCGAGCAAACCGTCCTCATTGGGGACCACCTGTACATTTTCGCCCAGCGGGACACTGATGAATTTGGTGTTACCTCCTCCGATATAGAGGTAGTCCCAGTTAAAGGTATGTGTAGTCTGCTGGATGGCCCTGGCCAAAAGCTTGTTCCATTTCTTTGCGCCGTGCTTTTTCAGGCCGCGTTTGCCCAGAAAGTCTTCATAGGTCTTGCCTTTCATCCAGGGATGGTGGCCAAGTTCAAGCCCGGGGCAAAGCCTGCCGTCTGTGTAAATCGCAGAGCCGAGTCCCGTTCCCAGAGTGAGGACCATCTCAACGCCGCGTCCGCGAATGGCCGCGTAGCCCTGCACAGCGGCATCATTCGCTACGCGGACGGGCTTTTTCCAGCGTTTTTCCAATTCAGCCTGAAGATTGAACTCCACCCATTTGGGATGAAGGTTGGCGGCCGTATACAAGATGCCGCGCTTTACCACTCCGGGAAAACCGACCGAAACGCGGTCGAAGGCGGGGGCCTTCTTTTTTAGCTGGTCAAGGGCGGCAAGCACTTTTGCCGGGGACGGGTCAGCAGGCGTTGGCGTGCGCAGGCGTTCGGTCAGCGGATGCCCGTTCTCGTCGAGCACCATCATTTTCAGGCCTGTTCCGCCAATGTCAATGCAGAGGGTGTGCAGCGTCTTCTTCTCTGGCATACGAAAGGAATATACATCTTTACGCTGAGATGTACGCAAGCGCGTGGGGCAGAATGTCTTCGATCCCGGCTGAGGTGTCGAGATCGAGCTTTGGACGGCAGAGCGGCTGGAAGGACGCCTTGACGCGATAGTAAAGGGCGGCATCCCGATTACGGGCCGGATGGGCAGAATCAGGCGCGCGCAGGCGAGACTCGGCGATCTGGTCGGCACAGGTAAGATGCAGGATGCGCCATTGCGCTCCGGCGCTTTCGGCAGCAGTAAGGACTTCTTCGATGTGCGCGGCGCGGCTGAAGGTGCGCCCGTCGAAGAAGAGATAGTTGGCCAGGTTGTGCTGCGTAAGATAAGTGGCCGCTTCGATGATGGCCTTCATGCACAGGGCGTCCTGTTCAGCGGAGTAGTCGGTCATTTCTCCGGGAAAGAGCGCTTCGCGGACGCGGTCTTTGTCGAGGACCGCGGCGCGACCAAGCTGGGCAGCGAGCCTGCGGGCGAGAGTGCTTTTTCCGGTGGCGGGGAGTCCGGCGAGGAGGACCCAGGTGATGAGAGCACCCGCTGACTTTTTCTGTAAAATCTTCATAAATCAGGAGTTAAGCGGAAGGCCGAAGCAGTGCATTTTTCTAAATTCGTCAAAAAGAAAGACTTACGGATGCGTTGCTGGCAAAATCTTCAAAACAAAAGAATTACGCGTTCAACTCTGCTCATGAAGGCGCTCTTATTGCTTGGCCCCCTATTTTCAGTATAGCCGATGCAATGTAGGCTTTTGGAACATATTCGTTCAAACGAATGATTTAATGCATCCGAACTCCTGCTGGTTTTCATCGCAGGACAGTATCACGATGACGCAGGCGGCGGGGCGGGTCAAGGGAAGGGTCAAGGGAAATTTGCACCCACAGCGGGGCCGCATCCTTTCGCGCGGCCTTTGCGCAAGAGGGCAGGCCTATTCCGTAAAGATTCCGTCTGGTTTGCGTTGTGAAGAAACCGTGGGCGTGGAGAATGTGTCCATTTCGCGTCAGACCGTAAACAAATCTCTGGGCCGCCCGTAGTTGCAGACAGGAAGGACTTCGGTCTGAACCTGTTTCCGGCAATGGAGGCTGAGAATATGTTTTCTGGACGAATGCTCCGGCTTCTGCTGTCAGCGCTTATGACAGCTTTGACATTGACCACCGCGTATGCCGCGCCGCGGAGTAACCCGCTTCTGGGGCTGGTACCGCCTGGATCGGAGATTGTGGCGGGAATTGAAGACCCGGCGACTGACCATATTCTGCTGGTCACAGCCAGCAATACATATGATTTTTCTGATTTTCTCGCCCTGATTGGGGTAGACGCGCACCGGCGAATCAACAAGATGGTGGAAGTTGCCGCGTCATCGCCGAGAGGGGAACTGACGGAACGGTTGTTGCTGGCCGCCGGGCAGTTTGATCGCGACCATGTGTTTCATGCCGCTGTGGCGAACGGGGCCACGACCACGAACTTCAGCGGCGTGAATGTTCTGGTAGTTGCGCCTTTTGCCCGCGAAAAGCAACAGATGCAGGACACGCGCTGGATGGCGATTCTTGACAACCGGGTCCTGGCGTTTGGCACTCCTGTGATGGTGAAGACAGCAATTGGACGCTATCAGACAGGGCGGGGGCCGGATGAGGTGCTGGCGCAGAGGATTGCGCAGTTGCAGGGAGATGTCGGTTCCTGGAATGTTCTGGCCATGCCGGCAGCGGTGGCAGCGAGGCACGTTGCTCCCGGGCAGATAGAGCCTTTCTGGATGCGGTTGATGCAGCACGGGAACGTTTTGACATTCGGGATTCGAGATGGGGCAAAAATGCGGCTCTATGTGAATCTTGAGACGGCCAGCGAGGGCGAAGCAGCTGGTGTGGCTGAATCACTCCGGTCTTCGGGTGTTTTGCGGGCGAATCTGGGCCAGGGCCGCGGAATGCGGGTGGACAGCGTGTCTGTGGAGGGAAACCGCGTGCATGCTGTTCTTTCGGCCACAGGAAAAGAACGGTATGCGCAACTGCTTCCCGCGGCGCAGTCTTTGATTCCATGAAAGGAAGCAAATATCGAGCCGGTGGGGAAAGCAGGAGCAGACAAAAAGGAGGATACTATCGTCTATAGACACAGGAGTGTGCTTTTATGGCCAAGGCGACTCTCAATCGAATGGTTCCGGAATTGCTGCTGGCTGCCAGTGTGGCGATTGCGCCAGCAGTTTTTGCGCAGAGCGGCAGCTCTGATCCGGCACAGGCACAGACCCAGCAGCCTGCGGCCACTCCGGCACAGACACAGCAGAACCAGGTACCGCAGCAACAGCCCGGGACCACACCTCCGACGATTCCGTCGGGGCAGACAGACGATAAGGCCAACGCAGACAAGGAGAACCAGCCGCAGTTGCCCCCGCCGGCGCAGGAGCCAAAGGAAGTCCACGTAAAAAAGGGAAGCATTGACGATGTGAGCGCGGTGGGGACGCGCAACATCGGTGGTCGCGGTTTGGGAAACTGGTACTCGACTGAGTCTGAGATCAAGATGGGCAAGTCGGCGGCCGACGAGATTGAGAAGAGCACAAAAATGATCACAGACCCGGTGGTGACCGAGTATGTCAACCGCATCGGGCAGAACATTGTGCGCAACTCTGACTGCAAGGTGCCCTTCACCATCAAGGT
>DASRBV010000150.1:0-3684 GCA_035653455.1 Pseudacidobacterium sp.
AAGCGCCGTCAGCGTAGGAATCAGTTGGTACGACTGAAAGACAAAACCGATCTTCTTTCCGCGCACCTGTGCGAGTTTGTCCTCCGGTAAACGGCTGATTTCCGTGCCATCAATCAACACTTCGCCTTCCGTGGGAGCATCCAGTCCGGCCATCAGACCCAGCAAGGTACTCTTGCCGCTGCCCGATGCGCCCATGATGGCGATGAACTGTCCGCGCGGAACGGTCAGGTCAATGCCCCTCAGAATCTCTACTGTGCGCGTGCCGTTGCGGATGGTCTTGGTCAACCCTCGGACTTCAATCATTCAGAACACCTGGCTGCTTACAATATGGATGTGACACGACGGTATTTTCTCCTCTTTCTTTTTACGCTTTTCGCCGCCTGCGTGTTCCCTCGCGCCGGGGCCGCTGATGCTCCCGTCATCGCCTGCTTCGGCGACTCGCTCACTGCCGGATATGGGGTCGAGCCGAACCATACGTATCCTGACGACCTGCAAAAGTTGCTGGACGAGCACGGATATCACTACCGCGTCGTGAACAAGGGCATTAGCGGCAATACTTCAAAAGACGGCGCAGACCGCCTGAAAGACGTTCTGGCGCTGCATCCGCGGATCGTCGTGCTGGAATTTGGCGGAAACGATGGCCTGCGCGGTCTGCCGCTTTCCGCTACAAAGCAAAATCTTGAAGAAATGATCACTACACTTCAGAAGGCCGGAATAAAGGTCCTTTTGGCCGGAATTACCCTGCCTCCAAATTACGGCCCCGACTACATCCAGCAGTTCAACGGCATCTACGCGTCGCTTGCGAAGAAATACAATACGCCGCTGGTCCCATTTCTCCTGAAAGACGTTTACAGTGTCCCCGGCTCGATGCAGGAAGACGGCATTCATCCTACCGCGCAGGGATGCAGGCAGGTCGCGGCGAATGTGTTCGAAGCGTTGAAGCCGCTGCTGAGAAAGTAGCCACTACATTCTCTGAATTCTTCGTCTTCATCGCATGGCTCAGGGTCAGAATGACACCCGTTGCCCGATGCCTTACGCCTTCTGCGCCAGCAGAATCTTCGCCGTCGTCACCGCCTGCCCAACATGCCGCTGCGTGTGGTCGGCCACGTGCACGAGCAGTCCGCCGACAGTCGTGGGAAGCTGCTTCTTCCCCACAAAACGCGGCTGTGAAAGATCGCCTGCGCCCAGCACACGCACGCGATTCACAGCATCTTCGAGGCCCTTCTCAAATTCGGCGAAGAGCGCTTCCCTGCCTGCTCCGGCATCCATTTCAGTCTTAAGGACCGCAATTTGTTCACCGGAAAGCTGGTTGCCTTCCGCGTAGGTCAGCAGGCGGTCGCAGCTGCGCACAATATGCCGCAGATGAAACGCAAGCGAAGGTAGCTCCAGCGGACGCGCATCAAAATCCGCATCCGTCAGCGGACCACACCAGCGATGCACGTCTTCCTTCGCCAGTTCCAAAGCGTGCAAAACCGCGCGCGCCACAGGCGGAACATCGGTCAACGTCCCGCGCAGCCACGGTTCAGGTTGTTGCGCTGGAGCTACTTTTCCTGAATCACTCATCAAAGTCCCTTCTTCTGCCGGAATTCGCGCACCACCTCTGCCGGATCGCGATGTTCAACATCCACGGCTTCGTTCATGGCGCGCATCTCGTCTGCTGATATTTTATTTGCCAGATCACCCAGTGCGCTGCGCAGGGCGGGCCATCGTTTCAGCGCATCATCTCGCACCAGCGGAACAGCCTCATACGGCGGGAAATAATGCCTGTCGTCTTCGAGCACCTTCAGACCAAACTCCGCAATCTGGCCATCGGTCGAATTAGCAGCGATCATGTCCACCTGATGCGCATGGAGAGCGCGATACAACAGTCCGAGATCCATGGTGCGCGGCGGCTCCTTGAAATGCAGGCCATAGACTTTACTCAATCCGGGAAGCCCATCCGGGCGCTGCTCAAATTCATAGCCCACGCCCAAACGCCACTGCGGAGTGTATCTTGCCGCATCGCTCAACGTGTTCAGGTGCAAACGCTGCGCATCCTCTCCACGAACGACCATAGCAAATGTGTTTTCAAATCCGAGCGGTGGCATAACGGTGATTTGATACCGCTGCTGATACAAATTTCGCACAGAATTGAGAACAGTCTGCGGATCACGCTCCACTGGCCGCTTCAGGATGGCGGTCAGCGCCGTGCCCGTGTACTCCACGTAAGCGTCAATGCGCCCTGAAATCAGTGCCTGATGGCAGATATAGCTTCCGGCGAGATAAAAGCGGCGCTCCACCTTCATCCCGGTTTTGGCTTCAATGTGCTGGGCGAGAAGCTCTCCTAAGATCACCTGCTCCGTAAAGTTCTTTGCGCCGATGACTGGATAATCGGGCCTCGGAGGACCACAACTTACCAACAAAAAGCACAGCAATAGTCCAGGCAAAATCAAAACCCGGATGCCCCATCCTTTCGCCGCTGGTTTCGACAAAAGGACGGACCTTTTCGCAGGAAATCGCCTGTTCACGGCTTCCCAGCTCCCGGCACCCGCGCCCATTTCTCCACCAATCCAAGCAGGCCATCCGCACCCAGCGCTAGCAGCGCTGCGGGAATGGCCCCGGCGAGCACCAGCCTGTTGTCCACCGACGCAACTCCACGAAAAATAAATTCGCCCAGCCCACCGGCCCCAACAGCCGCCGCAATCGTAGCAATACCGACGCAGGTCACGGTCGCCGTGCGCAATCCGGCAAGGATCACGCCTGTGGCGAGTGGCAATTCGACTTTCGTGAGCAGTTGCATCTCTGTCATGCCCAATGCGCACGCCACATCACGAATGGTCGGATCAATTCCTCGGATTCCCGCATAGGTATTACGAATGATGGGCAACAATGCGTATCCGGTGAGCGCAACAATCGCAATACGCGCAGCCCGCTCGCCCAGCCACGGCAGCGGCAGAAGAAATCCGAACATGGCCAGGCTGGGAATGGTCTGAATCACATTCACGAAGCCGAGAATCGGCCTTGCCCAGCGCTCATGGCGCGTCAGCCAGACTCCAACAGGAATGCCAATCAGCGAAGCAAACAGCATGGCCGCGCCGGTCAGCCAGAGATGCTCCAGCGTCAGCGTGCGGATTTCCGCGCCATACTGCGGAAGGAAATTGCTCACCGCGCTACTCCGCGATGAAATGCCTGCGCGTATTCACGCACGGCTGGCACATCAGAACCTAAAAAGTCCTCAGCAGGCAGATCAGCCACAACCCGCCCCTCTTCGAGCAGCACAATGCGCGAAGCCAGAAACAGCGCCTCATCCAGATCGTGCGTCACCAGAAGCACCGTTTTCTTCAGCCGCTGGAGCAGGTCCCGCAACATCTCCTGCATCTCTGCGCGTGTCAGCGGGTCGAGCGCGCCAAATGGCTCGTCCATGAGCAGAATCGCCGGATCAGCCGCAAGCGCCCGGGCCAGACCAACCCGTTGTCGTTGTCCCCCTGAAAGCTGGTGCGGCCATCGCTGCGCAAATTTCTCCGGCTCAAGCCCAACCAGCTTCAGCAATTCATGAATTCGGCCCTTGTCGGCGTGGTTTCCGTTCAGCTCTGGCACAAGTCCGGCATTTCGCTCGACCGTGAAATGAGGAAAGAGGCCCGTCTCCTGAATCACATACCCAATCCCGCGCCGGAGCAATACTGCGTCCTGATGGGCTATATCATT
>DASRBV010000151.1:0-6247 GCA_035653455.1 Pseudacidobacterium sp.
ACGGAAATTCGTATCTTTCCCGAAATCAGTAAGTTGTCCGGAATGGGGAAGGAAAGGCGGCGAATTTTCTGTTATGGCAAGTGATTTGCTCACAAATTATGTGCGTTCGTCTATTCTGAAGAAGCAAACCTCGGCATCGCATGGAAAGGTCGCTGCAAACCCGGATCAGTGTCCTGCTGCTGGCGCTATTCACGGTTGCGGCCGTAACCTTCGCGGTTTTCAATTTCATTCAGGAAAATAATTACACGTTGCCCACCGATGGTGTGGTGTGGACGGAGGGCCACAGAGGGCTGGAAGCGCAGCGCGTCCTGAAGGACAGCGCCGGGCAGAAGGCCGGGGTGAAAGTTGGAGACATTCTGGTTGCGGCGAACGACAAGCCGCTGCCGCGGTATGCAGCGCTGGCCCGCGAAATGTTTTTTACCGGGCCGTATGGGACGATCCATTACACGATCGAGCGCGGCGGGGTGAAGCTGACGAATGTCCAGGTGATTCTGGACGTGAAGGACCGCAGCATCAATCAGGGGTTCCGGCTGATTGCACTGGTGTATCTGGGCATCGGGTTCTATGTGCTGTTCCGGCGCTGGACGGCCCCGCACGCCATGCATTTTTATATTTTCTGTCTGGCGTCGTTTGTACTGTACGCGTTCAAGTACACGGGCAAACTGAATGCGCTGGACGAGATCATTTACTGGGGCAATATTGCTGCGAATGCTTTGCAGCCGGCGTTGTTCCTGCATTTTGCGCAGGCATTTTCCGAAGGGCGGGGCAAGCGGCGGTGGCTGACCGGGTTGATTTATCTGCCTGGTTGTTGCCTCACAGGGCTTTATGTTTATGCAGTGCAGCAGTGGTCGGCGACGGCGGTCCTGGAGCATCGCCTCGACCAGATTGCGATTGGATATCTTTCCTTCTACTACGTTCTTGCCGCAGCAGTCTTCTTCATCAGTTACCGCCGGGAAGACCAGCCTTTACGGCGCCAGCAACTGAAATGGCTCACGCGCGGCACGCTGGTTGCGATTGTTCCTTTCACGCTTCTGTATGCCATTCCTTACATGGCGGACTGGGCCACGCCTGATCTGCTGACGAAGCTGGCCGGGATATCGCTGTTGTTTCTGCCGCTGACCTTCAGTTGGGCGATTATTCGCTACCGGCTGATGGACACAGACCTGATCTTCAAGCGCGGCGTGACCTATACTCTGGCCACGGCGGCGCTGGTCGGGTTGTATTTTGGGCTGGTGGCGGTGGCGGCAGAGATTGTCCATACGCGGCTGCCGAGCGCAGGCGTGTGGGGGCTGATTGCGGCCATCATTATTACAGCGCAGTTGTTTGATCCGCTGAAGCGCGCGATTCAGGACCGCGTAGACCGCGTTTTTGACCGCAAGCGCTACGACTACCGCGAGACGCTGATTGAATTTGGACGCGGACTGAGTTCGCAGACCGACCTGAAGGCGCTGCTGCGCTCGATTGTGGAGCGGCTACCGCATACGCTGCTGGTAGCGCGCGTGGCGGTTTTTCTGGCGGAAAAGCCAGGGGCGTACCGGCTGGCCGAGGGCCATGGGATTCCGCAATCTGCGCTGGATGGGAAAGAGGCGCTGGACCTGAGTTTTCTGGATTTCGACCAACCGGATGCAGGGTCGCACATCTTTCTGGAGAACCCGCAACAGGCGCTGCATCTGACGGAAAGCGAGCGGCGCACGGCGGCGCTGCTCGATCTGAACTATTATCTGCCGTGCCGGCTGCAGGACCGCACGATTGCGGTGATTGGCCTGGGGCGGACGACGGACGGGGATTTTCTTTCCAGCGAAGACATGGAACTGCTGGAATCGCTGGCCGGGTATATCGGTATCGCGATCCAGAATGCGCGGCTGTATCAGAGCCTGGAACAGAAGATTTCAGAATACGAGCGGCTGAAGGAATTTAACGAGAACATTGTGGAGTCCATTAATGTAGGCATTCTGGCGGTGGACCTGGAAGAGCGCATCGAGAGCTGGAATGCGCAGATGGAAGTACTGTGCGCGCTGCCGCGGCGCGAGGCGTTGGGGAAGCGGCTGGCGGAGATATTTCCGGCATCGTTTATGGACGAGTTTTACCGTGTGAAGGACGAGCCGGGGGTGCATAACCTTTATAAATTCCGGCTGGAGATGCGTGAAGGCGAGCCGCGGACGGCGAACATTGCGATTGCACCGCTGGTTTCGCGGAATTTCGAGACGGTAGGGCGCATCATCCTGGTAGATGACATTACCGAACGCACTGAACTTGAGGCGCAACTGAGCCAGTCAGAGAAGCTGTCGTCTATTGGCCTGCTGGCAGCGGGAGTGGCGCACGAAGTCAATACTCCGCTGGCGGTGATTTCGTCATATACGCAGATGCTGGCGAAACAGTTGCGGGGCGATGAAAGGCTTTCGCCACTGCTTGAGAAGATCACGTCACAGACTTTCCGTGCGTCGGAGATTGTGAATAATCTGCTGAATTTTTCGCGCACCAGCAGCACGGAATTCCGGGAGACGGACGTGAATGCGATTATCCGTGAGACGCTGACGCTGCTGGAGCACCAGTTCAAGACAGCGAAGGTGCAGACCGTAGTAGAGCTGGAGCCGGAGCTGCCGCCGATTCTGGGCAATGCGGGCAAGCTGCAGCAGGTGTTCCTGAACCTGTTTCTGAATGCGAAGGACGCGATGGCGGACGGGGGCGTGCTGCGCATTTCGACAGAGGCCAATGGTCATGTTTCGGTTTCGATTGCGGACAGCGGCTCGGGAATCGCGCCGGAGCATTTACAGCGTATCTATGACCCATTTTTCACGACAAAGACCGCTCCCAAACAAGGACAGCGGCGCGGCACGGGGCTAGGCCTGGCAGTGACGTACGGCATTATTCAGGAGCACGCCGGAAAAATCCATGTAGAGAGTCAGGTTGGGTCCGGCACTACGTTCTTTCTTGAATTCCCGATGTTGAGGAAACCTGCGCATGTCTGAAGGCACCCTTGCAGTTACGCCACCTGTCGCTTCATCCCATACAGAACCTGCGCACCGGATTTTGATTATTGATGATGAAGCGGCGATCCGTGAGTCGCTGGAGACGCTGCTGACGCTTGAAGGCTATCGCGTGGACACGGCGCCTGACGGCGAGGCAGGACTGGAACGTCTGGGGCGCGCAACTTACGATCTTGTGCTGCTGGACCTTGCGCTTCCGGGCAAGAACGGGCTGGAGGTGCTGCCTCTCATCCGCGAGCAGCACAGCGAGCTTCCTGTGATCATGATTACGGCCTACGGCACGGTAGACAATGTGGTCGAGGCGATCCGCGCCGGGGCGCAGAACTTTATCCAGAAGCCGTGGGACAACGAGAAGCTGCTGGCCGATATCCGCTCGGCGATTGCGCGGTATCGCGTAGAAGAAGAAAACATCCAGCTCAAGCGGGCGCTGAAGCAGCGGTATAACTTTGAAAACATTGTGGGCAAAAGCGACCCGATGCTGCGCATCTTCGATCTGGTGGCGCAGGTGGCCCCAAGCCGCTCGACGGTGCTGATTCAGGGCGAGAGCGGAACGGGAAAAGAGCTGATAGCCAAGGCGCTGCATGCCAATTCGCCGCGAAAGGACAAGCCGTTTGTCGCTGTCAATACGGGGGCGATGCCCTCGGAGCTGCTGGAATCCACGCTTTTCGGGCATGTGAAGGGCGCATTTACTTCGGCGATTGCTCACAAGAAGGGGCTGTTTGAGATTGCCAACGGTGGCACGCTCTTCCTGGACGAAATTGCGACCATGGGCCTGGACACGCAGGCGAAGATTCTGCGCGTCCTGCAGGACCGCCGGTTTATGCAGCTTGGCGGGGTGCAGGAGATACAGGTGGATGTGCGCATTATCGCGGCCACGAACGTGGATTTGCGCCAGGCAGTGCGGGAAGGGAAGTTCCGCGAAGACCTTTATTACCGGCTGAACGTCATCACGGTTGATCTTCCGCCGCTGCGCAGCCGGCGCGAGGACATTCCGCTGCTGGCGACGCATTTTCTGAAGCGGTTTTCGGAGGAGAATAATCTGCCGGTGCGTTCGCTTTCGCCAGATGCGATGCGGGCGCTGATTGATTACGACTGGCCGGGCAATGTTCGTGAGCTGGAGAATGTGATCGAGCGCGGCGTGGTGCTTTCTTCTGGGCAAACGATCAACTCAGACCTGCTGCCCGGGCATATTACGGGGCGCAATTATTCGTCGAGCCTGCTTGAGCACAATCCCAATGCTTCGCTGTTCGACATTATTGAAGACGTGGAGCGACGCATCATTATTGACAAGCTTGAACGCTGCAACTGGAACCAAACCGATGCTGCTGAACAGTTTCGCATTCCACTTTCCACGCTGAACCAGAAGATCAAGCGGCTGAACATTGAGATACGGAAGCGGGTGAAAGAGTAGAGCGCTTCTTCAGTTGTTAGTCCCCAGTTGCTGGTTCGTGATTGTTGCAGTTTTCGTTTCACTGTGATCCACGAAAGGGATGGGGTCGGCATTCCGGGTGGGGTGAAGATCTTAAGACTGGAGCTGAGGACTGGCAACCGGGGCTAACTAACAACTATACCCGCGTCTGGCCCCGGGACGGCGGAGTCCGTGGTACCCTCACTTTGTAAGCAGCATCTAAGCGATAAGCAAAATGAACGGGACCATGCCACTTACCACGCTGGATCGAGCTGCAAAAAAGATGGTCAGCGCAGTGCAGCAGTATGCGTTGCTTTCGGGGCGCGCGCTGGGCGATCTGTTTCGCCGGCCATTTTATGGAGCGGACATCTTCACGCAGGCTGACGTGATTGGTGTTGGCTCGATTCCGATTGTCATACTCACCGGATTTTTCACCGGAGGCGTGCTCGCGCTGCAAACATCTGCGAGTCTCTCGCAATTTGGCGCGGCCGGAATGACGGGGCAGCTTGTCAGCTTTTCCATGATCAAGGAGCTGGGGCCGGTACTGACCAGCCTGATGGTCTCCGGACGGAACGCATCCGGGATGGCGAGCGAGCTTGGCTCGATGATGGTGACCGAGCAGATTGACGCCATGCGGGCGCTGGGCACCGATCCGCTGAAGAAGCTGGTGATGCCGCGCATTGTGGCGACGATTGTGATGCTGTTCTTTCTGACCATTATTTCCGACGTTGTTGGCATCTCAGGCGGTGGAGCAGTGGCCGTGCTGATGCTGGGGCAGGACAGTTCGCAGTATTTCCACACTGCTTATCAGGCGCTGCGCTATGCAGACCTGATCCAGGGGCTGGTGAAGCCTATTTTCTTCGGATTTATTATTTCCACCATTGGTTGTTATTACGGAATGTCCACACGCGGCGGGACGCAGGGAGTGGGCCGGTCTACAACGCAGGCCGTGGTTGCCGCGTCCGTGCTGATTATTGCTACGGATTTCGTCATCAGCCGCTTTATGATCGGCATCTTTGGCAGATGAGGGGCGCATGAGCCAGGCCGCAGTCGCTCCGGAGCTGGAACAGCGCCCGCCGGACACCCCGGTTGTCGTCTTCGAGCATGTCTCGATTGGCTTTGAGGGTAAGCCGGTGCTACAGGACATCTCTTTTTCTGTCCGCCATGGCGAAACCCGCATTCTGCTTGGCCCTGCGGGGGTAGGCAAGAGCGTGTTGCTGAAGCTGGCCGACGGTCTTCTTTGTCCGGACGAAGGACGTATTTTTATTTTTGGCGAAGAGATCAGCGCGATGCGGGAGAAGGACCTGTATCCCTTGCGTGCGCGGATAGGGATTGTTTTTCAGGAGAGCGCGCTGTTTGATTCGCTTACCGTGCGTGACAATGTGGCCTACCGTCTTATGGAAGAGCGTGTTCCTCAAAATGAAGTTGAGCAGCGCGTGACTGAGGCGCTTCGCTTCGTGGAACTGGAACACACGCTCGATAAATTTCCTTCCGAGCTTTCCGGAGGCATGCGCCGCCGCGTGGCGATTGCGCGGGCCATTGTGAGCCGTCCGGATTTATTGCTTTATGATTCGCCGACGGGCGGGCTTGATCCGATTACATCTACGACGATCATCGAGCTGATTGTGAAGCAGCGCGATGTTTACCATACGACGTCGCTGATGGTGACGCACCGTTTGCAAGATGCCTTTCTGCTGGCGTCACAACGTTTCAATCGCGAAGCGAACAAAATGGAGCCGCTGCCGGAAGGGCATTCTGATCCGCAGACCAGCTTTATGGTCCTGAACGAAGGGCGGCTTGTGTTTGATGGATCCACGCATGATCTGGTGCATTCCGATGATCCGTTCCTGAA
>DASRBV010000152.1:0-13393 GCA_035653455.1 Pseudacidobacterium sp.
CGTGCCTTTTGGCTGCGATGGTCGCCGGACGGAAAATTGCTTCGGTTCACCGTGCTTGATCCGCAGACTGGAGACCCTTCGCTCTGGGAATATAGCGCATCAAGCCGCAAGCTGCGCCGCCTGCTCGATGGATGGAGCCGGCCTTCTGCCGAATGTTGCGGAAGCTGGACGCCGGACGGAAAGGTATACGTCTTCGGTTCCACACATGACGGGCCAGCAGATATCTGGCAGATGCGTGGGGGAAATCTCGACCGAAATCCTGAAAAGCTGACGAATGGACCGCTCGAATACCGTTCTCCTGCGACCGGGACCGAATCCAACCGTGTCTTCTTTACTGGCGTGGATTACCGGCGCGAGATGCTCAAGTACTCTGCTGCTGCGCACCGCTTTCTTCCTTTGGAAAATAACCTCGGTTCGACGGCGCTGGTCGAGTATTCGCGCGACGGTCAGTGGGTAGCGTGGCTCAATGCATCGGACAATACCCTCTGGCGCAGCCGCGCCGACGGAACAGAGCGGCTTCAACTGACCACACCTTCAACCCCGGCGCTTTCGATTTTCAGCATGAGATGGTCGCCAGACAATCGCTCGCTGGCACTGATGGCACGCAAAGCAGGAGGGCTTTGGGCCATTTATCTGATAGACGCTAACGGCGGGAACCTTCAGCCGGTACTCGAAGAAAATCGCGGACAGGCCGACCCTAACTGGTCTCCGGATGGAGGCTCGATTCTCTTTGGCCGCGTGCCAGATATTATGGGCGGTGAGTCGCAGCCAAAAGCTATCTTCAGTGTTGACCTTCAGAACCATGCCGTAGAAAAGGTCCCTGGTTCAGATGGATTGTTCAGTCCGCGCCTCTCGCCAGACGGCCGGTACATCGCCGCTCTGCGTTCAGACCAGAAGACCATGATGCTCTTTGACCGACAGACGCAGCGCTGGACGGCACTGGTGGAAGATGGTGCAGCAGATCCGGTATGGGCCAGCAACAGCCGTGCCATCTATTACCAGAATTTTCTGGAGCCTGGTGAGCCGGTTTATCGTATTGATCTGCCATCAGGCGCAACACATAAGATTGCAACTCTGACCGACCTGCAACCAGCCTACGCTTCCGATTACCGCCTCATCGCGCTGGCCCCCGGAGACCAGCCCATTGTGAACACCCAGAGTTCTTCGGTCAATATCTATTCTCTGGGCCTGAAATAGCGGGTATTCATCCGGATACATATTCTGGGGATTTCTGCTTCTTTTTCTGGAAAATGTGCCTGTTTCTTTGGTCAGATAGACTCTGGGACATCATGCGCAAGTGGCTGAAAGTCTTCGTGTGCGGGGTTGTTCTTGTTCTGACGCAAACCAGCATTCTATTGGCGCAGAACAACAAGAGACCCCGTATTGGCCTGGTGCTCGATGGCGGAGGCGCTTTAGGGCTCGCTCATATCGGTGCGCTCCTCTGGATGGAAGAACACCACATCCCCATAGATATGGTTGCCGGTACTAGTATGGGCGGGCTGGTTGGAGGCGCATACGCTGCGGGCGAGACTCCAGAGCAGATTCAACAACTGGTCGAAGGCATTGACTGGAATGAGATACTCAGTGATGTCCCGCCTTATCGAGACCTCTCCTTTCGCCGCAAGGAGGACCGCAGCCAATATCCTGTATCTCTACTTCTAGGCGTTGGGAGGAAGGTCCGCTCGCAGGAAGGTTATAAAGCAGGACAACAAGTGCAATTGCTACTCGACAAGATTGCTTTGCCTTATTCACAGGTCGAGAACTTCGATGATTTGCCTACTCCATTTGCGTGCGTGGCGACAGACCTGGTGTCCGGTAAGGAGCATGTCTTCCGTTCCGGCTCTCTGGCGCTGGCAATGCGCGCAACCATGTCGCTGCCTGGAATCTTTGCGCCCGTACGGACCGACGGTGCTCTTTATGCAGATGGCGGGCTGCTGAACAACCTGCCGGTAGATGTCGCAAAACAGATGGGCGCAGACATCACAATTGCCATCTATTTGCAAACTGCATCTATCACGCCCACTGAGCGGCTTTCCACAGTCGGTGTTCTTGGACGCAGCCTGAGCGTGATGATTGCGGCGAATGAACTCAAAAGCATGGAGCAGGCCGACGTTCTGGTAACTGTTCCTTTGGCAGACTATACGGCGCTCGATTATGACAAAACAACCGAACTTATCAGGAAAGGTTATGAGGCAGCGCAGAGCAAGGCCGCTGTGCTCAACAGATTTTCAGTAGATGACGCGACGTGGAAAGAGTATCTGGCGGAACGCGCAAAGAGGATGCGGACAGTACCGGTGCCCCAGTTTGTGGCAGTAAGCGGAGTGTCGAAACAGGACGCGCAGCAAATCAGGCAGGAGCTTGCGCCGGACCTCCGCAAGCCGATCCAGCCTGACAAAGTTGCACGCCAGCTTACGGCTGTAGCGAGTGACGAGCGCGTTTCCAACCTGAGCTATGGGCTAACGACAAATCTTGCTGGCACTCCGGGAATAGCCGTTACCGGCAGGCCAGATCCGTATGGACGCAATATTCTGCGGCCACTGCTGCTGATTGATGGCTGGGACTATAAGAATGTGACGCTGAGTGTGGGCGCCCGGCTTACGATGTTTGATCTGGGGAGGTATGGCGCGGAGTTGCGCAATGACGTATTGCTGGGTTCAGAATACCTGGCGTCTTCAGAATATATGTGGCCGCTGACGGCATCGCGGCGTCTGTTTGTTGCTCCCAGATTGTTTGGCGACAATGCTCCGCTCAATATCTATTCAAGAAAAGGGCTGCTTGCGGAATATCGTAACCGCACAATGGGGGGACAGATAGACGCCGGCTATTTCTTTGGGCGCTCGGCTGAGTTACGGGTGGGCTACGAAGCTGCCGATCAAAGGCTCTACCCCAATGTTGGTGATCCGCAGCTTTATCCGCGCGTAACCGGCCGCGAAGGCGACCTGCATGTGCGCTTTACCTTGGATCGGCTGGATAATCCGCTGACACCGATGCGCGGGCTTCGCCTGAAGGCCCGTTCTGAATGGTGGGACGCGAAACCGGAAGCGGGAACGTCATTTCCTCTGCTGGAAGTTTCCAGTATTAACTTTGCACCGCTTACTGACAGGTCTTCTTTGTATCTCGGCATTTCCGGTGGGAGCACTCTTTGGGAAAAACCTGGAGGCTTACCTCCGTTTACCCTGGGAGGGTCGTTTCGGATTCCTGCTTACAACACGAATGAGCTTTTAACGGACCAGTATTTTCTCTTTCAGGGTGGATACGTACGGCAGACCGGAGCACTTTCTCCACTGGAAGGAGGCAAGGTATTGTTTTTTGCCGGAGCGGACGTTGGAAAAGGCTATTATCTGGAAAAAACTTCTCATCTGCCTTCGGACGGTTCGGCAGGATTCATCATCAACACGCTCTTTGGTCCGGTTGTCTTTGGAGGAGCAATTGGAGATGTAGGGCACTATAAATTTTTCATCGAATTAGGAAAAACCTATTTTTAGGAAGCATCTCTCAGGACCTGGTTGGGAAACTCATCCAGCCTCGAAGAAAAAAATACAGCAACGTTCCGATTACGCTCAAAATAGCAACTCACATCGGATATTGCATACATTAGCGCATCAGGATCCCGACAATTGAAGCTGACAGCAGGTTCGCCATCGTTCCGGCGAGCATGGCTCGAAGGCCGAGGCGTGCGAGGTCGTTACGGCGGTTTGGTGCGAGCGCTCCGATGCCGCCAATCTGAATACCGATGGAGCTGAGATTGGCGAATCCGCAAAGTGCAAAGGTGGCAATGGTAAAGGAACGAAAGTCGAGCATGGCCTTCTGCGCTCCCAGAAGCGAATACGCCACAACTTCATTGATGACCATGCGCGTGCCCAACAAATTGCCAACGATCTTCGCATCATGCCACGGGACGCCGATCAGCCATGCGACAGGAGCAAAGATGGCGCCGAGGATGGAATCGAGCCTGGATGGAAATGGAACATGGTACATTCCCAGCCAGTTGTGTATCCCGCCAAGAATGCCGTTGGTCAGCGCAATCAGCGCAATAAAGGAGATGAGCATAATGGCAACGTTAAAGGCAAGCCGCCCGCCATCAATCGTGCCTCGTGCAATGGCTCCGAGCAGATTTTCTTCTTTGTGCTCGGAATCTTTGGGCATGTGGACTGTGCCTTCCGTCGCGGGTATTTCTGTTTCCGGCACCAGCATTTTGGAGACGAGAATCGTACCCGGCGCAGTCATAATGACAGCTGCCAGCAAGTGCTGCGCTTCGATGCCATAAAGAATGTAGGCCGCCATAATGCCTCCGGAAACATGCGCCATACCGCTGGTCATGATGGTCATCAACTCGGAGCGTGTTGCATCAGGCAGAAAAGGGCGGACCGTGAGCGGCGCTTCTGTCTGGCCCATGAAAATGCTAGCCGCGACATTCAGGCTTTCGGCGCCGCTGACGCGCAATGTCCATTGCATGAGCCACGCAAAACCGCGGATGAGCAACTGCATGATTCCCACATGGTAGAGCACAGCAAAAAACGCCGAAATAAAGATAATAGTCGGCAGAACCTGAAAGGCGAAGATGCTTCCAAAAGAAGAGTGCTGTTTACCTAGTTCCCCAAAGACAAAGCCGGACCCGGCATAGGCGTAGGAAAGCAGCTTCGTAACAGCAGCGCCAGCCATAGCCAGGGCGCGCTGGCCCCAGGAAAAATCGAGGACGATAAAGGCAAAGAGCAGTTGCAGCCCAATGCCCCAGAAAACCGTGCGCCAGCGAATGGCCTTGCGGTTGGTGGAAAAGATCCATGCCAGGCAGAGCATGGTGAGCAGTCCTAAAACGCCGGTGAATCGTCCCAAATTGTTCTCCTGTTCACAACTATCCTATGGGCGGTTTGTGGTTTTGAGGAACTCTTTTCTGTTTTCTGTCGTGATGATTTCCTGAACGAGTGGTTGCCGCGGTCCCGGTTTGTCGGCGATGACGAGTGCCTTGCGTAAAAGTGCTTCTGGTTCAGCGAAGCGCCTGGCGTCGCTTGAAAACATCGTGCAGAGCTTATGACCAGCTTCGACTTTCGAGCCAGATTTTACGTGCATTCTGATTCCCGCATGAGGATCAATGGGCCCACCTGCCCTTTCGCGGCCTGCTCCGAGGCGTTGCACGGCCCAGCCAACGGCCGTGCAGTCTATTTGTGCAAGATAGCCAGAGCGATCGGAAAGAAAGTCTTTACTCGCTGCAGGTTGATGGAATTTTTCCGGATAAGTGAAAACAGATATGTCTCCGCCGTGGGCTGCGACCATTTTTATGAAGACATCGAGCGCTGCACCGGAAGCGAGGATTTCTTCGGCACGTTCGTGTCCGTTTTCGGCCGTGCTTGTGATGCCGCCCAGGTAGAGCATCCAGCCAGCGAGGACAAGCGAAAGCTCGCGCAGGTCTTCATTCAGCGGGTTGCGCTTGCCCTGAAGAAGGTCGAACGATTCCCATATCTCGACCCAGTTTCCAGCAAAGCTACCGAGCGGCTGGTCCATGTTGGTCAGCAGCGCAGCGGTGCGTGTTCCAGCGCGTTCTCCGGTCTCAACCATCAAGGCAGCCAGGAAAAGAGCATCTTGTTTGTTGCGAAGAAATGCACCGGAACCGGTTTTTACATCCAGCACAAGGCCGTTGAGTCCGGCGGCGAGCTTCTTGCTCATAATAGAGGCACAGATGAGGTAGGGGCTTTCTACCGTGGATGTGCGGTCGCGCAGCGAATAGAGAACGCGATCGGCGGGGACCAGGGCCTTCGTCTGGCCGACGATGCTTGCCCCTGCTTCGGTGAGCACGCGCTCCATCTCTCTGAGCGAAAGCTGCGTGCGGTAGCCGGGGATGCTTTCGAGCTTGTCGAGAGTGCCTCCGGTGTGACCGAGGGCGCGGCCGCTGATCATAGGGACGGCGAGTCCGGCAGCAGCGGCGATGGGCGCAACCAAAAGTGAGGTTTTATCGCCTACGCCGCCAGTGGAATGTTTGTCCACGGCGAATTTTTTAAGCGGCGAAGGGTCGAAGGTCTCGCCGGAGAAGCGCATCGCGTTAGTAAGCGCGTCCAGTTCGGCAAGAGAAAGTCCTCGAAGAAAAGCGGCCATCAGCCAGGCGGCAAGCTGTTCTTCGGGAACAAAGCTGCGCGCCGCTCCCTCAGCAAGGAAGCGGATTTCTTCTGCGGAGAGCTCTTCTCCATCGCGCTTTTTGCGAATCAGATCAATGGCGTGCATCGGACTTCCAGTCAGAAAAGCTGTGCGGCAGCAGTTCGGCAAAAGGAACGGCAGTCATACCACCCTTACCGTCTGCGAAATAAACCAGGGCATCCTGTGTGACGAACTCGCCCAGCACTTGCCGGCATGCTCCGCAGGGTGGGCTGGCAGCACCTTCAAGATTTGTAACTGCAACGGCGGCGATTTTGCGTTTCAGACCGGATTCTGCAATGGCGCGGACAACAGCAGAACGTTCGGCGCAAATCGTCAGGCCATAGGAGATGTTCTCGACGTTGCATCCAGTGACGATGGAGCCATCGCTCAGAAGCAGTGCCGCGCCTACTCGAAAGCCGGAATACGGCGCATAGGCATGTTTTGCAGCGGCGGTGGCGGCTTCACGCAATTGCTCCAGCTTTTCCGGTGTAAGTTGAGGCATCGCTTTTTGAGGCTACCGGGAGAGAGGGCTGGCGTGCAACTTCAGCGGTTCGCAAGATACCACCACCTGTACGAGGCAATTCCGCGGGCCGCAGTGACGAAAGTTACGTCAACCCGAAGTTTGTACGCGGTGTGTCCTGTTTTTGCTCTGTTCCACAATGTTCCCCGTGGAACATTCCTCCTCCAGCACGTGCAGCCAATGAGAGCACGTTGTTCAAGTTTTTTCTTCTTTTCCCGATAACCCACTCGTGGACGATCTGACACGCGAATTTCTGATTGAAAGCCAGGAAGGTCTGGATCGCATGGAGCGGTGCCTGACGGAGCTTGAGGAGCTTCCGGAAGACCGCGAGCTTCTGGCCGATATCTTCCGGTCGGTCCATACCATCAAGGGGACGACCGGATTTCTGGGCTTCCTGCGTCTGGAAAAGCTTGCCCATGCTGGGGAAAACCTACTGGGATTGTTGCGCGACGGCAAGATGGTAGCCAATGCGGAGATCATTAGCGCGCTGTTGTCGCTGCTCGATGCGCTCAGAGGCATTCTGAGCAATATTGAAGCATCCGGAAGCGAAGGCGAAGGTGATGACGCGCCGATGATCGCGCGTCTGCAGGAATTGCAGGAGAGCGCGGCAGAGGCGAAAGCGGACGCCCCGGAAAAGCCAAAGAAGAAGCGCAGACTGAAGGCGAAAAAGCAGCCCAAAGAGAGTGCGATGACGATTCAAGTCGCATCGCCTGTCCCGGAATCAAAGGCCATTGAGGTCTATCAGGCTGAGCCTCAGGTGCCGCAGCCGTCGCGCGCGATGGCCAACACGGCCGAATCCACCTTGCGCGTAGATATAGACCTGCTCAATCGCATGATGAATCTGGTAGGCGAGTTGGTGTTGACGCGCAATCAGATTCTCCAGCGCGTAGGTGCAGAGTCCGACCTGACGTTGCTTTCACGGCGTCTTGACATGGTTACGGCGGACCTGCGTGAAGCGGTAATGAAGGCACGCATGCAGCCGGTAAGCCATGTGTTCTCCAAGTTTCCGCGCATGGTGCGTGACCTGGCGCAGCAGTTGAACAAGCGCGTACGGCTGGTGATGGAAGGGCAGGAGACAGAGCTTGACAAAAGCCTGCTTGAGGCCATCAAGGACCCGCTGACCCATTCGGTGCGCAATGCCATTGACCATGGCATCGAGGCCCCGCATTTGCGCGAGGCCGCAGGCAAAGATGCTGAGGGCACGGTAAAGCTGCGGGCCTATCAGGAAGGCAGCTACGTCATCATTGAGGTCTCCGATGATGGCGGGGGAATGAAGGTCGAGCGCATTCGTGACAAGGCGCTGGAGCGCAAGCTCATCACGCGTGAGCGAGCGGCGCAGCTCTCTGACCGCGAACTGATGC
This sequence comes from Pseudacidobacterium sp., assembly GCA_035653455.1. GTDB lineage: Bacteria > Acidobacteriota > Terriglobia > Terriglobales > Acidobacteriaceae > Pseudacidobacterium. The sequence continues at coordinate 8,008 of DASRBV010000152.1, forward strand.
AATTGATCTTTCTGCCTGGGTTTTCTACTGCTGAGGCCATTACGAATGTTTCCGGACGCGGTGTGGGCATGGATGTCGTCCGCACAAACGTGGAAAAGATTGGCGGCAAAGTAGAAATTGACAGCCGTCCCGGAAAGGGCACCACTTTGCGGTTGCGGATTCCGTTGACGCTGGCGATTGTGCCCGCACTGATCGTCTTCAGCCGCGGACAGAGCTTCGCCCTGCCGCAGGGCGCGCTCTCCGAACTGGTCCATCTTTCAGCCGAGCAGGCAAAGACCCAGGTGGAATGGATGGAAGGGGCTGCGCTTTACAGACTGCGCGGTAAGCTGCTGCCGCTCGTGTTTCTCGACTCGCTTTTAAAGCAGCGGGAAGAGCAGGCGCGCGAAGGCGAGGCATATATCGCCGTACTCAATGCGGAGGGACGGCGCTATGGACTGATTGTGGATGGACTGGCCGATCCGGAGGAAATCGTCGTGAAGCCGCTTTCTTCCGTGCTCAAACAGATCGGATTGTTTTCCGGCGCAACAGTCCTTGGCAATGGAGAGATGGCGCTGATTCTGGATCCGGGGGCGATTGCGACGCAGGCAAACATTGGCATGGCGCTCGAAGAAGATGCGCACGAAGTCATCGAGGCCGGGACGCGAAATGGGGCCACCGAATATCTGCTGATGCAGAGCGGGCAAGAGCATGCGGCTGTGCCTCTCGATAAAGTGCTGCGGATTGAGCGCATTCCGCGCGCCAGGATGGAGTGGCTGGGCGGAGTTCCCGTACTGCGTTTTGAAGGCTCGCTGTTGCCGCTGCGTGATACCGGCAGCGCAGGCGAAGAGATGACGGTTGTGGTCTGCCGTGATGGGTCACGCCATGTGGGAGTTGCGGTTTCACAGGTGCTGGACGTGGCCGACGGAAGGCCGCTGGAAGAGGCCGGGACGCATGCAGCGGCACGCAACGTGACGCTGCTGCATGAAAAGGTAACGAGCATTGTCCCGCTGGAGGTGATTCCGGCGCTGCCTGTTCAAACGCTGGAGGTGACGCAGTGAGCGCGATCATGCTGGCTGAAGATGTCATTGAGATGTGTTCGGTGCGTGTGGGCGAAACGTTGTTCGGTGTTCCGGTGATGCGGGTCCTGGAGATTCTGGGCAAGCCTGCAACCCATCCGGTTCCGCTGGCGCCTGAGTTTATCGGCGGACTGGCGCATTACCGCGGCGAGGTGCTGACGACGGTTTCGCTGCGCAGGCTGTTGAAGATGCCTCCGTGCGGATCGAGCGAAGATGTTCTGGTCTTTGAAGGCGAGGACGGATATTTCGGGCTGCTGGTGGATGAAGTCAGCGAGGTGCTGACGGTTTCCCCGGCGGACTTCGAGGGCAATCCGTCCACGCTCGATGACCGCAGGAAGGCGCTGTTTGCAGGGACCTACAAGCTGAAGGACGGGCTGCTGGTGATGCTGGACCCGGAGCGGCTCGATCCGGTGCGCCTGACGGAAATGGATCTGAGGTCTGCATGAAAGCGTTGATTGTGGACGACTCGAGCTTTATTCGGAGCTTTTTGCGCGCGCTGCTGGAAAGCCATGCACTGGAGTGCGTGGAGGCCGAAAACGGGCAGGTTGCGCTGGACATTCTGGCCGGAAGTACGTTTGGTCTGGCGCTGGTGGACGTAAACATGCCGGTGATGAATGGTCTTGAATTTGTAAAGAGGCTGCGAGGGAATCCTGAGCATAAAGACATGAAGGTGGTAATGGTGACGACAGAGGCAGACCACGCTTTTATAGAGGCTGCGCTGGAATTTGGCGCCGATGAATATCTGATGAAGCCATTCGATGAAGAGTCCCTGCTTGAAAAACTCCAGATGGTTGGACTGAGACAGGCATAGGTGTATGCAAGCACGTCCTGTTCGTGTCCTCGTGGTGGACGATTCTCTGGTCATGCGCAGTCTTCTGCGTATGGTGATGGCTTCTGATCCGACGATTGAGCTTGCCGGGATGGCCGCCGACGGCGTGAGCGCGCTTGATGCTGTTGAGCGCCTGAAACCGGACCTTGTTCTGCTTGATATCGAGATGCCGCGCATGAACGGCATTGAAATGCTGGCAGAACTGCGGGCGCGAAAGCATCCTGTCAAAGTAATTATGTGCAGCACGCTCACGCGGCGCGGCGCAGCCATCACGCTGGAGGCGCTGGCGCGTGGGGCAACAGACTACGTTACCAAGCCAACGGCCCAACACGGCGCGGCAGACGCAGTGGCCACATTGACGCGGGAGCTGCTGCCAAAAATCAGAGGTCTGTTCCCTTCCGGCAGGAATGAAACTGACCGAGCCGTCACCAGAGAGGCCCAGGCTGAGGGTCAGCGTAAGCCGGCCAGCATTGTGGTCATCGGCGTTTCGACCGGGGGGCCGACAGCGCTGGAAGCGTTATTGCCGCAGCTTCCTCAGGAGTTTCCTGCTCCGATTGTGATAGCGCAGCACATGCCGCGCCTGTTTACTTCCCTGCTGGCGGAGCGGCTTGACCGCGTCTGTGATCTGAGGGTGCGCGAGGCAGTGGCTGGCGAGCGTATAGCGGCGGGATGCATTTATCTGGCGCAGGGCGATCAACATCTTCAGTTGACGCGGGCCGCTTTTGGCCAGGGCCATGTCTTCCGTCTGTTTCCACCTGCCGCAGGTGATTTCTGCCGGCCTTCTGTAGATATGTTGTTCCGGTCGGCCGCCGATGTATTGGGCGATGGCGTTGTCGGCGTGGTGCTGACCGGGATGGGCTCGGATGGCCTGGAAGGATGCAGGGCCATTCGCAAAGCCGGAGGCCAGGTGATTGTGCAGGACCGCGCCACCAGCGCAGTGTGGGGAATGCCCGGGGCGGTCATGGAAGCTGGTCTGGCACATCGTGTTCTGCCGCTGCCTTCGATTGCGGCGGAACTGGCGCGCGTGTGCGCCGTACCATCCATATCTGTTCTCACGAGGGCCACTGCCTGATGCCATGTTCTGAGATTGATCTGACGTTCCTGCGACACTTTCTCCAGGAGCGTTCCGGAAACGTCCTCGGCCCTGAGCGAGACCACTTGTTTGAGGCGCGACTTTATCCGATATGGCAGAGCCTGGGGATGAGCGGTCTCGATGAGCTGGTTGAAAAGCTACGCTTCGCCACCGATCCGGCATTTGAGCAGGCAGTGGTGGAAGCCATGACCATCAACGAGACCAGCTTTTTCCGCGACCATGCTCCGTTTGACCTGTTACGGGAAGAACTCCTGCCAAAGCTCATCCGGGCGCGGGCAGAGGAGCGGCGGTTACGCTTCTGGAGCGCTGCCTGTTCGAGCGGACAGGAGGCGTATTCGCTCGCGATGCTGTTGCGAGAGAGCTTTCCACAGGTCGCAGACTGGAACATTGAAATTCTGGGCACGGACATCCACGCGGCGATGGTGCGGCGCGCCCACGCAGGACGGTATCAGCGCATGGAGATCAACCGTGGTCTTCCCGCGCGGTATCTGCTGAAGTATTTCCGGCGCGATGGCGAAGAGTGGGAGGCTGTTCCGGAATTGCGCGCTATGTGCCGCTTTGAACAGCGAAATCTTGCTTACTTTTCGCCGTTTTTGACACAATTTGACGGTATTTTGCTGCGCAATGTGCTGTTTTATTTCTCCGAGGCCAGGCAGATGTCAATCCTGAGAAGTGTGCGCAGTTGTCTGTACCCAGACGGTTTCCTTTTGCTTGGTCCTAGTGAGCGGGCGGATATCTCCGGACAGTGGCGGCCCTTCTTTCATGGAAATGTCTGCTATTACAGGCCGTGTTGACCTCCCCTGGGCGTTTTTGATGGCTGTCCGCCGGGAGCGTAATGGGGTACCCCCTCCCCCTCTTTTGTACGGGGATGCTTTATTTTCAATAACTTACAAGGGCGGGTCTGTACGGGAATCGTTTATTTTCAATGAGTTAGCTAAGAAGCGGTCAGCAGCCAGCGCCTGCTTCACAGGCTGTCAGCCCAGAGTTTCTTCTCCCTTTAGGCTCTCTTTTCCGGGGATTCGTTTCCCAGATCCTCTGGCTTCCCATAGATAATCCAGGTATATATAAAATTCAGATTTAATTTTTTTGTAAATTCTAGAATCTTTGAGAGTTAGAAAAGTTTAGGCTCTCATTTCTGACTCATTTTCATACCTAGATTGTCTATTTATGATTCTGATTCTTCATAAGGGATTCCATGGGGCACCCGGCTGGATGATTTATTTTTGCCCTTTCTTTCAGGATATCAAGTGGAAGGGAGGGATCCGGACAATATCGGGTGGGCCTATCTTATTGAAAAATGACGGATTCGGTGGATTTATTACTTTCGTAAGGGTTGACAGCCGGATTTTTCCTTCAGATTCCAGTTTTTACGATGTGCATTTCATTCTCTGGCTTCTACCGGACTCCTCCTTTACTCCAGGAGGGCGGTCCCCCAGCGGCTAAAGCCGTGCCCCTTCAAAACCCGATTTTCTGGCGGCGGGGAAAATCTTGGCAGGATTGGCTAAACCTGCATCGCTGAGACTCTTCCTCCCTTCGTGCGTCAGAATGACGGGGCTATATATGTGTCGTCGGAATGACGGACTACATAGATCGCACATCGGTCGTCAGTAATATATCTGTTGTCAGAATGACGGACTCTCCTATATGGGAAAGGCCATATAGTCTTTCATTTCAGGGCAACAAAATCAGAACAGGTTTCCGGAAATTATTTGTTTCAACAGATGATGTTTTTATTTGAGACTTACAAAAACGGCCGTTTCCTCCGTCCTACACTGAAGTGAGACGATGGCTCGGCAGACGGCAACAGACGTCCTTGATTTATTTCATCCCGTAACGGCGGAGTGGTTCCAGACGGCACTGGGAGAGCCGACTGCCCCGCAGCGCATGGGATGGCCTGCCATTGCGCGCGGCGAGAGCACGCTGATTCTGGCGCCGACCGGAACAGGAAAAACATTGACAGCATTTTTGTGGTGTCTGGACCGGCTTGTCTTTGGGGAGCGCGCGCGGGGATGCCGCGTGGTCTATGTGAGTCCGCTGAAGGCATTGGCGGTGGATGTGGAGCGCAATCTGCGCATGCCGCTTGCGGGCATTGCAGAGAGGGCGCAGCGCATGGGTGTGGCGTTTCATGGTCCGGAGATCAGCGTGCGCACGGGGGACACTCCACAGAACGAGCGCAGCCGGTTCCGGCGGCGTCCTGGGGAAATTCTGATTACTACGCCGGAGTCTCTGTATCTGCTGCTGACGTCGGAGTCGGCGGCGGCACTGCGCACAGTCGAGACGGTCATTGTGGATGAAATTCATGCGCTGGTGCCGACGAAACGCGGGGCGCATCTGGCGCTGAGTCTGGAGCGGCTGGAGGCAATGGTCGAGCGGCCGCTCCAGCGGATTGGGCTTTCGGCGACACAAAGA
>DASRBV010000153.1:0-4782 GCA_035653455.1 Pseudacidobacterium sp.
GCCGTCATTCTGCAATGGCTGCTCGAACGCAAAAAATGGCCCGGCGATGTGACCCGCGCCTTCAACACAACGAAGATGCTCGACCGCATCTGCGCCCGTTATGGGCGTACGCTCCATGAACACGGGATTGGATTTAAGTATGTCTGCGACCTGATGCTGGAAAAGGACATCCTGATTGGCGGTGAAGAGTCGGGCGGCATTGGCATCAAGCGGCACCTGCCGGAGCGCGATGGCCTGCTGAACGCGCTGCTTCTGGCCAATGTGATGGCAGAAGAGGGCCGCACACTTGGCCAGTTGGTTTCGCGTCTACAGGAAGAATACGGGGAGCACCAGTATGGGCGCATTGATCTGCACATCAACGATGAACTGAAGAATGCGACCATCGCGAAGGCCCGCGCTGGCGTGAAAGCATTTGCCGGAATGCCTGTGGAACGCGTAGAGACGCTGGACGGCATTAAATTCTTTTTAAAGAACCCGGAAGCGGCATCGAAGGCGAATGCGGCTGAAACATGGCTGCTACTGCGGGCGTCGGGGACAGAACCGCTGCTTCGGATTTATTCTGAGTCGTGCTCGAAAGAGTCAGTGAACAAGCTGCTTGAAGCCGCGCGCGAATTTGCTATGAATAGCCTGGGGTAGGGAGCGGTGGGACCTTCCCGCCGTTCCTGGGTTTTTACATTCTCACAGGCACTCCGGCCCTTCAGGACGCAGAATAGATATTCCATGTTCGGAGAGCCAGCGCGAGAATCTAACAGGCAGAAGGAGAGAAAGAAGGGAGCAACATGGCCACTCAAGTCCAATCGGTTCCGTTGACGCAGTTGACTGCATGGAAAGCGCTGGAAGCACACTATCAACAGATCAAGGACGTTCATCTGCGCTCGCTTTTTGCCGATGATCCGAAACGGGGCGAGCGCTTTTCTCAGGAAGCCATCGGCATTTATCTTGACTACTCGAAGAACCGGATCACCGGCGAAACGCTGCGGCTTCTGATTCAACTTGCTGAAGAGAGCGGTCTGCGCCAGCACATTGACGCCATGTTTCGCGGCGACAAGATCAATGTGACGGAAAACCGCGCCGTGCTGCACACTGCGTTACGCGCCCCGAAAGATGCGGTCATCCACGTGGACGGAAAGAACGTGGTGCCTGAAGTGCATGAAGTGCTCGACCGCATGGCTGCCTTTGCCGACCGCGTGCGCAGCGGGGCGTGGAAGGGCTTTACGGGCAAGCGCATTAAGAATGTCATCAATATCGGCATTGGCGGGTCCGATCTTGGTCCGGTGATGGCCTATGAAGCGCTCCGTCATTACAGCCAGCGCGATATGGTCTTCCGCTTCGTGTCCAATGTAGACGGGACGGACTTTGCCGAAGCGACCATTGATCTCGATCCCGAAGAAACGCTCTTCATCATCTCGTCGAAGACCTTTACCACGCTTGAGACCATGACCAATGCGCAGACCGCGCGGGAATGGAGCCTGAAAAAGCTGGGCGATGCGAAGGCCGTGGCAAAGCACTTTGTCGCGGTTTCGACGAATGTGGCGGAGGTGTCGAAATTCGGCATTGATACGGCGAATATGTTCGGCTTCTGGGACTGGGTCGGAGGGCGCTATTCGATGGATTCGGCGATTGGTCTTTCGACGATGATTGCCATCGGGCCAGACAACTTCACGAAGATGCTGGCCGGGTTCCATGAGATGGATGAGCACTTCCGCAATGCTCCGTTTGAGAAGAACCTGCCTGTGCTGATGGGTCTGCTTACTGTCTGGTATGCGGACTTTTTTGGCGCACAGACCGTTGCCGTGCTGCCCTATGATCAATACCTGAAGCGTTTTCCGGCTTATTTGCAGCAGCTCACGATGGAGAGTAACGGCAAGTCAGTGACTCTGAGTGGAACGCGGGTGAGCTATCAAACGGGGCCGATCTTCTGGGGAGAGCCGGGGACCAACGGGCAGCACTCGTTTTATCAGCTTATCCATCAGGGAACGCATCTGATTCCGTGCGATTTTATCGGCTTTGCGAAGACGTTGAATCCGCTCGGAAACCACCACGATCTGCTGATGGCGAACCTTTTTGCACAGGGCGAGGCACTGGCCTTTGGCAAGACGCCGGAGCAGGTGAAGGCCGAGGGCACTCCGGACTGGCTTGTGCCGCACCGCGTTTTTGAGGGAAACCGGCCGTCGAACACCATCCTGCTGGAAAAGCTCACGCCGGAGGGGCTGGGCAAGCTGGTGGCACTCTATGAGCACAGCGTCTTTACCCAGGGCGTCATCTGGCAGATCAACTCCTTTGACCAGTGGGGCGTGGAATTGGGCAAGGTGCTAGCGAAGAACATCATTTCTGAACTGGAAGGAAAAGGCGAGGGCAAACACGATAGTTCGACCAGCACGCTGATTGCACGGTACCGGAAGCTAAAAGGTTGAGGCTGAGGGGCCGGCCTTTCGGGCCGCTTTTGCGCGAAAGGATGGGCACCCGGAAAATCCTGCCATATTTCTGGTGAGATGTGGGGCTCCCCATTGTGTAGTATTGCCAATTATTGCCAACTGAATTTAGCATGGATTCCGAGGTGATTTCATGCCTACGCGCAACGTCAATCTGACGCCTGAAATGGATAAATTTGTTTCTGCCAGAATCAAGAGCGGGCAATATGCCAATGCCAGCGAAGTGGTGCGCGCGGGACTTCGCGCACTGGAGCGGGAAGAGCAGGAAGAGAAAGCGAAACTGGAGGCTTTGCGTCGGGCCATTAAAGAAGGAGATGAAAGCGGGGAATTTGAAGGTAATCCATTTGATGAAGTCCGAAAGTACATAGGAGAGTTGCTATCAGCCAAGAAGGTGAACGTTGCCTGAAGTCAGGCTCTCCAAGCGTGCTCTGCGCGATTTCAAATCTATTTCTCATTACACGCTGGAAACCTGGGGTGAAGCACAAGCCTTTCGCTATGTAGAAGATCTGGAGTTATTTCTCAACCAGCTTGCACAAAGACCCATGCTGGGGCGGTTATGCACTGACATCGCTTCAGGTCTTCGCCGCTTTGAGCACGGCAAACATATTATTTTCTACCGTCCTCGCCGCGATGGCATTTTTGTGGTCCGTATTCTGCATCGCAAGATGGACCCACAGAAACATATTTCTGAGTGACCCCTCCCGTAACTTTTTCCTGTCAAACGTGTTTTTATAAGCGACGCGGAAACACAGCCTACGTCTATCCAGAAGGTGGCAGGTTCCGCGCCGCTTTCGAGGTTGCTGGGATGAAGAAGCTACGGGTTTTGGCGATTGCACTTGCCTTTGCTACTGGTGTTACAGGCCCATTCTTCTTTGCGTCGAATGCTGTGGCGCAGGCTGCGCGTTCTGACGCTGATATCCAGTCGGATGTCGCATATGCGCTAACGAACTCTCCTCAGCTTCAGGACCAGAACATCACCGCTGCAACCATTCATGGCGATGTGACGCTTTCCGGGACCGTGCGCGATGAGGCATCCAAGCGCCTGGCCGAAGAGCTGGTATCGAGGGTGAATGGTGTACGTTCCGTGACGAACAATCTGACGGTCAGCCATGCGGCCCCACAGCAGACTTCGCCTGCTCCAGACCAGCAGCAGGAAGAAGTTCCGCCGCCTCCGCCCTATAACCAGGGAGTTTCGGAGCCTGACCAGGCAGAGAACACACAAAACAACGCGTCTCCGGCACAGCAGACTTTGAACCCGGTAACAATTCCGGCAGGAACGCTGCTGACTGTGCGTACCAGCGAGTCGCTCGATGCGCGTAAGCTGCAAATCGGCTCGATGTTTCAGGCCACGGTTGCCAACGATATTTACTCGGGCAATGTGCTGGCGATTCCGCGCGGCGCTGTGGTTACGGGGCAGGTCGTGAATGTGCAGAAGCCGGGCGATCTTGCCGGGAAGTCAGGCTTGCAGTTGCAGATTACCCAGCTCCAGTTGGGCGGGCAGACGTATTCGCTGATGACGGATGCGTGGAAGGCGGATGCTCCGAATAAAGCTGGGTACTCGGCGGGCAATACGGCCGGCGGGGCCATGCTGGGCGCGGTCATTGGCGCGATTGCCGGGGGAGGGCCGGGTGCAGCTATTGGTGCGGTAGCCGGCGGGACGACTGGACTTGCGGCCTCGGCCGCGACGAAAGGTCCTCAGGTCGTAATTCCTCCGGAAGCGCTGCTGAATTTTCATCTGGCGAACCCGGTGACGGTCACGCCTGTTTCTTCCCAGGAAGCACAGCGTCTGGCGGCTTCTGCACCTGCTCCGCGACAGCCGAGACTGGTACGCCGTCCGGTCTATGTGGCCGCGCCTTATCCTTATCCTTATCCTTACTATTATCCGTACCCGTACTACTATGGACCGGGATTTTATTACTACCACTACTGGCGGTAAATCAGAGTTTCATTCAGCTTCGGTATTCTTTCAAGAGCAGGTTTGTTGAAAAGTAACTGAATGCTGAGAATAATGCACGGCTGCTGCAAACCGGAAAAGAAACACACGTCCCCAGCCTGTCATCAGTTATGACAGCATAGGACGGTATGAACGAGTGTTGTGGTTCTTCGCTGGGCTTCTCAGAAGGGCAGCGGCTTACACAAATTCAGCGCCAGTTATTTGCCAGCCTTAGCCTCTTCTGCGCGCTGTCGTAAGGCATGCACCACGACGCGAAACATTTCTTCTTCCGGGGCGGGTTTGCCGGTCCAGATTTCAAACTGACGCGCGCCCTGGTGGACGAACATTTCCACTCCCGTAACGACAGGAATGCCTTTTTCACGGGCCATGCGCAGCAGCGGTGTTTCGATTGGGTTG
>DASRBV010000154.1:0-16658 GCA_035653455.1 Pseudacidobacterium sp.
GCAAGTAAATCTTCCCAAAAAGGGGAATCAATCCCGGCCCTGAACTGTCGGGATGCAATCCACGAAGGAGGCTGTTTGGCCACAATCACGATGAAGGAGCTGCTCGAAGCGGGAGTCCACTTCGGGCATCAGACGAAGCGCTGGGACCCTCGCATGAAGGAGTACATCTTCGGCGAGCGCAACGGCATTTATATCATTGACCTGCAGAAGACCCTGAAGATGTTCAAGGACGCGGCCAAGTATGTTACCGACATCGCCGCCCAGGGAAAAATCATTCTGTTTGTCGGTACCAAGCGGCAGGCGCAGGACGCCATTGCCGAAGAAGCCAACCGCTGCGGCATGTTCTACATAAATAACCGTTGGCTGGGTGGTCTGCTGACAAACTGGGTGACCGTGCAGAAGTCGGTGAAGCGCCTTCAGGAACTGGATGAGATGGCCACAGACGGCCGCTACGACCTGCTGACGAAGAAAGAAGTGATTCGTCTGGAGCGCGAGCGCAAGCACCTTCAGGCGAACCTCGCAGGCATCAAGAACATGAAGCGTCTGCCAGATGCGCTCTTCGTGATTGATTCGAACAACGAAGCCATTGCCGTGAAGGAGGCCCGTAAGCTGGGCATTCCCGTGGTCGCCGTGGTGGACACGAACTGCGACCCGACGGTAGTGGACTATGTGATTCCGGGTAATGATGACGCGCTGCGCGCCATCCGATTGTTCGCTTCCAAGATCGCGGACTCCGTGATCGAAGGCGTCCAGTTGGTTGGCGACAAGCAGTTTGCCGAAGCCGTGGGCGGCACGACAGAAGCGCAGACGGAAGGCGAAGCTGGCACTGTCGAGAACATCGAAGCCAGCACTTCGGACTATGAAGAAGACGTGGACCTCGAAGCGGCTCTGGGCGGCGTAATCCGCAAGTCGCCGTCTGTGGTCAGTTCGCTGGATGAAGCTGAGGCGGCGGAAAGCAGCTACTAAGACCTGGGCAGGTACGGGTATCTGAAAGCGTGGCTGCGGTTGAAAAGGGCCACGCTTTTGTTGTGTCTGGGGCAAATGCTTTGTTTACGATGACAAAGTTTTTAGGAAAAAGATTGGGGAAAATGGAATGTCAACTGTGACTGAGAAAATTGATGCAAAGCTGGTAAAGGAACTGCGCGAGAAGTCGGGCGCGCCCATGGGCGACTGTCTGAAGGCGCTCCAGGAAGCCAAGGGCAACATGGAGGAGGCGTTTGTCATCCTGCGTAAGCGCGGAATGGCTTCGGCCCAGAAGAAGGCTTCGCGCACGACGAACGAGGGTGCGGTCGGAACCTACATCCACGCTGGTGGCAAAATCGGGGTGCTGGTGGAAGTGAACTGCGAGAGCGATTTCGTGGCCCGAACTACGGACTTCCAGGAGCTTCTGAAGGACATCGCCATGCATATTGCAGCGACTGATCCTCGCTATATTCGCCGCGAAGACGTGACGGCAGAAGACCTCGAGCGCGAGAAGGACATCTTCCGTGCACAGGCCGCTGAGACGGGCAAGCCCGCTCCAGTGATCGAGAAGATCGTTGAAGGCAAAATGAGCAAATTCTACGAAGAAGTTTGCCTGCTTGAACAGCCCTTCATTAAGGACCAGACCGTTTCGATCAAGGACCTGATTGCGCAGAAGGTCGGCAAGCTCGGCGAGAACATCACTGTGCGCCGCTTCGCCCGTTTCAAGGTCGGTGACCCGAACTGGACGGTAGCACAGACGAAGGCCGTCGCAGCAGAAGAGCAGGCATAAACCCACTTCAGTCATCGAACCCAAAGACCCGGCCAATGCGCCGGGTCTTTTACTGTTCATAAAAATAAGGATTGCCATTCCGACTGAGAAGGGGGCCTAAGCCATGACCGGTCGCGGACTTAACGGTGGGGACCTATGCAAGGTTCGCAACCGATCAGATCTTCGATGAACATTCCTGAGGGCTCCCGTTCCACAAGTTCGTGGCCTCTCACTGTCCGGCCTGTGTCATAGAAGGAGGTGCAGCCTCAGGTGCGCTGCCCCAGCTCTTATTGGGAGAGGGTCCCATCGTGAGCACCAGTGTTGCTCCGTTTGCGATATCAGAATGACTGAACCAGGGCTTGTTCCACGGTTTGCCATTCAGGGTTGCAGACTGGATATAGATGTTCTTTTCGGAGTTGTTTCGGGCAATGATGGTGAAGTCTTTGCCGTTGCCCATGTGAATGACCGCCCGGTTGAAGATCGGACTGCCGATGATGTAGTCCGGGCTGGACGGGTCAACCGGATAAAATCCCAGCGCGCTCATGACATACCACGATGAAGTCGCGCCCTGGTCATCCATTCCCGGAAATGCCAGCCCTGTGTAGTCGCTGCCATACATCAGTTTCAGGATGCGGCGCGTCAGTTCCTGCGTCTTCCACGGCTGTCCGGCCCAGTCGTAATAATAGGCCGCCTGCTGGTCAGGCTGGTTACCCTGCACGTATTGGCCAATGACTCCGGTGCAATCGCGACAGATCCCTTTTGCGGTATATGGAGTCGTGAAGAATTCATCCAGCTTGGCGGCGAACTTCTCTCTACCACCCAGCAAATCCATCAGGCCCTGCACATCATGAGGAACCAGCCAAAGAGTAGACCATCCCGAGGCCTCCTTCATCATGAAGTTGTAGTATGGCTCACGCGGATCAAAGGGCGAAATCCATTTGCCATCTTCGGTCCTGCCACGCATAAAACCAATCGAAGGATCAAAGACGTTTTTGTAATTGTGTGCGCGCTTCAGGAACATTTCATAGTCATCCTCTTTGCCGAGCTTCTTTGCATAGAGCGCGAGTGCGTGGTCGTCCCAACTGTATTCGAGCGTGGTGGCAACCCCGGCATTTCCGTCAGCATACGGCGGGCTGGGGTCCTGGTCTTTGGGAATGAAGTCAGATATCCAGCCCTTCTGCATGTATTCGGCAAGATGTCCTCTGGGGCCGTTTGGGTCAGTTGCATTCTTAAGCAGGTACTCATAGGCTGCGGCCCAGTCGAAATGCAGTCCGCGCTCCCAGTCGCCCAGAAACATCAGGTCGGCGTTGTCACCATGAAATGAAGTGCCCATGTAGCCGGATTCACGCGCGATGTCGAGTTGCGAGCGCAGGATATTGACCTTCGTGTCCGGCTCCAGCATCGTGAGCAGCACGACCTGATTGCGGCCTGTGTCCCACAGCGGCACCTGGTCGTAGCGGTCGTAGTCCGCGGTGTGGAGTTTGTGGTCCTCGCCGATGAACTGCTCGCCCTTGCGCGCCAGCAGGTGCGGACTGGCAAAGGAATGATAGAGGCAGGAGTAGAACAGTGTCTTTTCCTTTTCTGTTCCGCCTTCGACTTCAATCTGATCGAGCTTTTTCGCCCATGCCTGCTCTGCCTGTTGACGGATGCGGTCGAATGCCCAGCCCGGATCTTCGTTCTGGAGGTGTTGTTCCGCCATTTCGTAGCTAAAGCCCGAGGCGATCTTCACAAGGATCTGTTCGCCCGGCTTTGTAGTGAAGCGAAGATACGCCCCTGCAAAACGTCCGGAAATTGTCTTTGCGTCCGGATCTACTTCATCCCAGCCAAGGATGTCTCCATGAGATGGATCGTCGGGTGGGTGCTGTTTGAAAGTGCCATAGCTAGTGAAAGGCCGCGAGAATTCTGCGACGAAATAGCGGCTGCCGTAGCGCGATTTTCCGCGAACGTTATGGTCGTCTACGATTTCGATTTCACCACCGCCACGGCCAAGGTCGAGCAGGACATGCGATTTTTCTGATTGAGGAAAGGTGAAGCGAAAGAGAGATGTCCAGGTAGTGGCTGTCATCTCGGCCTGGGTGTGGAAGTCATCGAGATAGACGCTGTAGTATCCGGGTGCTGATATTTCCTTTGTTTTGTCATAGACAGAAGCGCTGCGCTGCGGCGGAGGGGTCCAGTTCCCGACCACTGGCATCACAATTGGACCGCCGCGCATTCCCGCGGTAAAGGCATACATCATTCTGTTTGGATAGAAATACGGCGCGCGCACGCCTGCGGGATATTCGAGGTCGAGGTTTGCATTGATTGGGCCTGGGTCCGTTGAGCCATGCGGCAGGACTGCATTGGGAGAAGTAAAGCCTGAATACAGCAACTCTCCCGGTGGCGGCGCGTTCCCAATCAACCTCTGGTCATCGAGCGGCGCAGTGCCTACCAGGCCATTCACATAATCTACGGGCCGTTTCTGCTGAGCATACAATCCACATCCTGCCACGAGTATGGCAGTCAGAAATCCGCAGGAGCGCGTAAACGTCATGATACCTCTGTTCAATTCATCGAAATGATATCGTCTTGCAAAAAGAAAAAGTCCCTTGCCTGGGCGCGGCAAGGGACTTTGTTTGTCAGAAGCTGATCTTCCCTGAGATTTGCAGAATTCTCGGGAAGTTCTGCTGCGTTGGCCCGACAGTGCCGAAGCCGCTCCAACCAGAAGTTGGACTATAGCTTGCAGGGCCAGAGCCGGGATCGGTATTTGGCCCTCCAAACAGGACCGAGTTGAAAGCATTAAAAGCATCCAGACGAAGCTGGAAGTCCAACTTTTCAGTAATGGGCACGCTCTTCTGAATGGACGCATCCAGGTTCGGCATCATTGGATTGCGCAATTCAGCCGTCTTTCCTTTCAGATTCATGAGGCCCCATTCCGGAATACTTTGCCAGCAACTCAAGTCCTGATTGAACCAGCGGCCCTGACCTACAGAAGTGCCGCCTTTTGGACGGTAGCTCTGGCCAGGACAGGTATACCACCAACCCGTATTGATCCCGACCGGCATTCCGCTCTGGGCGTTGAAGACACCGCTGAGTGTCCAGCCGCCGATGATGGAATTTACCAGGCGAGAGGAATTTGCTCCGACCAGACCGCCTTTTCCGAAGGGCAGGTCCCAGACACTCGTTAAAGAAAAGACATGCGTACGGTCGGTATCTGCAATCTGATGTATCTGAGAAATGTCCTGATAAGGCCAACCGTTCTGATAACCATTGCCATTCATGGTCTTTGAATATGTGTAAGCCATATTGAACGTGAGGCCGTGGTTGGCGCGCTTGGTCAGCTTTACTTCCAGCCCGTCATACCACTGGCGTCCCAGTGCTGCGTTATATTGCCCAACCAGACCAGTTCCGCCCGGCGAGCAATACTGCGACAACGGCAACACCAGAGCAATGGCCTGCACGGTCGAGGAAGTTCCGCACTGTCCTGGACCGGAGATTCCCGGAACATTGAAGTACGGATTTGGCACCTGCTGGTCCCATATCTGCGGATTGGCCTGCGCTGCCTTCAGTTGGGCGAGAGTGGCCGTGCCGTTGATCCAGAGGAACGTGCGCAGACGGCTGCTGAAATTACCTGCATACCGGGCATCCAGGACCATTGCCCACGGCAGTTCCCTCTGGATGCCAAAAGAGAGGATCTGCTCTGTTGGGACCCGGCGGTTCGGGAAGTCTACCTGTACGCCGCCATTGCCTACGTCTGTCAGCAATCCGAGACTGTTGCCCGTGGGTTTAATCAGGCCGCTGGCAAATGGCTGTCCGGTCTGGAAATAGTTGGTGGGTGTATTGCCGCCGTCAAGAGATGCAGTGTAATTGGTGGTCTGTGCTTCGCCTACGCTGGAGCCGCCCTCTAACCCATAGGAGTACATCAGGCCCCATCCGCCGCGAACGACCGTTTTGGGATCAATCACAAACGCAAAACCGATTCTCGGACCTACGTCGGACCAGTCGGTATCGTAAGCATCACGCGACTGCCCGCCTGAGCCCGCAAACTGGATGCCGCCCAGTACCTGCTGCAGGGAACCCGGATTGATGCCGGCCGCCTGCCATGCAGCAATATTGGCCGCATTCGCAACATTGGCCTGGTATGCCGGATCATTCGTCAGCGGATTGACACAGGTTAGGCACATGCCGCGATTCAGGTGGTTGTAGCGCTCACGCAAACCACGCTGCACGTCATAGCGCAGCCCGAGGTTCAGGGTCAGGCGATGATTGACGCGCCAGTTGTCCTGGAAGTAGACCGCGTAAACCGGATACCCCTCCATAAGGGAATAAATCCAGTCAACGCCGCCGCTGGATGGAAGTCCGAGGTAAAAAGACGCCAGCGAAGAACCATTGGGAGTGTTCGATGTGCATCCGTTAGAGTTCCCATTGCCGGGAGTAATGGGATAGCAGTGTCCGTTATGGGGATTGAACTGTGTCCATCCGGAGTTGAACCCAAAACTGCCATTGGGATGTCCGCCACTATAGGGGCGGCCGCCATACTGGAATTCATCAATTTCGCCCCCGAATTCCAGAGTATGTGCACCGGCTGTTTTGGTGAAATCTGCGTTGAAAACATAGTTATTCGTAACGTCCGCGTTCAACTGATTGCCAAAAACAGTGTTTCCGCTCAGAAACCCGGTCCCCCAACCATCATTCACGTTGAACTCCGGAAGATATTTTCCTGAGGTCGTGTCGGGCAGAGGCATGGCCAGTCCAATCGTGCTGGGATCGGTCTGATGCGAAAAATCTCCGTCCGGGGAAGATTCAAAGAAACGATCAAATGCAACTTTAAAGTCGCCTACCAGTGTCGGCGAAAAGACATGCGTCACATCCTGGGTTGCTACCCAGTTCTGGTGGATCCAGTTGATGTTTCCGTGTGAGGCGATTCCAGTCAATCCGTTCTGACTGCGGTTCTCATTGCCTTTCCAGTACAGGAAATAGCTATACAACTTTGTCTTGTCTGTCAGGTTATAGTCCACGCGGACCTGCGGCTGATTGTAGTTATAGAGGTCAGGGGTATGGGCCAGGTAGTTTGCGCCGCGTGCCAGGTTTTCCGTGCCCGGAATATTGGGCAGCGGAATGTACTTTAATACTGCCTGTGAGGTGGCGTTAATCTGCGAACCGGGAAGGGTGTTGTTGGGATATGGCGTTTGCACTACATGGTTACTTTGGCAATTCGTCACAGAGCCGCCGTCGAGGCAGGTCGCTGTTCCCGGTTGGAAGATCGTAAGCCCATTCGGAAACTCCTGCGGATCCAGCTTTTGTACCTGGCTGAAGTCCACTCCGGGATTCCCGTTATAACCCGGTCTTAAATATGCGGGAGGAACATTGAGCAGCGTGGATCCTGCTAGAGACTGCCGGTAGCCTTCAAATCCAAAGAAGAAAAAGAGCTTCCTGCGAATGATGGGTCCACCTGCCGTGATCCACCACTGGTTCTGGACTTCCCCCTGACGTGGTGAACCTGCGAGATTGTTCTGGAAGGTATTCGCGTTCATGAACGCGCCTTCGTATGCGTACCGGGCCGAAGCGTGATACTGGTCGCCACCGCTTTTGGTCACCACATTGACCGTGCCGCCACTGGTCCGGCCATAGCGGGCATCGTATGTGGTGGTCATCACGTTGACTTCCTCAATGCTGTCAATGTTCGGCGAGACCGTCCATTCGCCGGGGCTGTGATTGTCATAGCCGAACTGGCTGGTAATATTGGTCCCGTTCAGCGTGAACTGATTGTTTCCAACAATGCCGCCGCCGATGGTGTAGGAATTGGTTACGTCCCAGCCACGCGTGCCAGAATATCCTCCGGTACCGAATTGCGTCTGTGTAAACTGGCTGCCAGGCGTCGTCCCGATCAGCATGTAAGACTGGCCGCCGTTCAGTGGGACGCTCTGCAATGTGCGCTGATCAATCACAGTTCCGCCTGATCCGGTGGTCGTTTCCAGTTGCGGAGGAGCAGTGTTCACCACCACCTGTTGGGCGACCGACCCAAGCTCAAGAGTGAAGTTTTGATTGAAGGTCTGAGAAGCAAGCAACAGGACCTTGTCCTGTACGGCGGTCTTGAACCCATTCGCCTGAACAGTGACCGTGTAAGTCCCAGGCAGCATGTAGGGAATGTAGTAAACGCCCTTGCTGCTTGTCTGCGCGGTATAGCTGGTGCCGGAAGCATTATTGACCGCCGTCACCGTGGCGTTGGTGATGAGTGCTCCGGAAGGGTCTGTGATAAGTCCTGTCAAAACGGAGCGGAACTCCTGTGCATGGGATGGATAAACCAGGAAAGCAAGGACAATGGCTAGCAGTGCGGCCCGGTATTTCTTTCCGGGTTGTCTGCAGGATGCGGGAATACAGCCGTTGCGCATGGGCGCCTCCTAATGATTGGCCAAGGTTATCTTGTTGTGGTATGGATTCCATTCAGGAATGGTAGCGATTCCACCAAGCCGTGACACTGAAGTTACTGTTCCTGAAGAACAACTCGCAATCCGCCAGATGGCCCGTTTAAAAATGGTTCAAATGAACTATTTTTCTGGACACTGGCATAAAGGCAGGAAAATAGACGCATGAAAGCCATGTTCGCAGACACACGATTGTTTCAGCGATGGCTACTGGTTGCCGCAACAGGCGCCGTGGCTGCATTCATCGCTTTCTGGGTCTACAGGACTTACGCCGGCAACACAGTGCCTTTCCACACCTACGCATTACAGACCGGTAGCAAAGACTGGACTCCGATTGGCGGGGACTGGATCATTACCAATGGTGTGGTCGTAAACAACTCTCCTGAACGCGGCGCCAAGTTACTGACCGGTTCTGACTATTGGCAAAACCTGACATTCACAACGGAGATGAAATTTACCGGGACGAATGCCGATATGGGTGTCATCATTCGTGTCAATGTTCCCAGGCAGGGGGCAGACTCATACAACGGCTATTACATCGGCCTCCGCACGCTCGATGGAACGATCGTGGTTGGCCGATCCGACTTTGGATGGCGTGAGGCGCCCCCCGTCCATGTACCCGGCGGAGTTGTATCGAATGTCTGGTACAGGTTGCGTGTGACCGCCTATGGATGCAATATAGCTGCTTCCGTGCAGAATTCTGTCACTTTGCAGACCGCGTGGATTGCATTTAGGGAATCGGGCTGTGTTTCGAGTGGCCGCATCGGGCTGCGGTCATTAAATGCAGGTGGAATGTGGCGCAACATCAGCATTGCACCCGCAACATGGAACGATTATCTGCAACTAAGTCAACATGCGACTGCGGTCGAATATCCGGAAATCGTCCCCGGCCCGCCGTGGTGGACGCCAGTGCATGCAGGAATTCTCTTTGGTGGCCTCCTCGCCTTCCTCCTGCTGCTGCAACTTGTCTATTTTCGTATCCAGCAATGGAAGGCCTACACCATCACCCGTGAACGCGAGCGCCTGGCGCACGATATTCACGACACCATGGCGCAGAGCTTTGCCGGAATCGGATACCAGATCCAGGGAATCTATCATCACATGCGGTGTGGCGGACCGGTAGACTCCGCCGAAATAGCAGACCAATTACATGTCGCCTATCAGCTTGTACACAGGTGCCATGAAGAAGCCAGCAGGACCATCGCCATGCTCGGTTCCTCCCTTCCTTTGACCCGGCAGAATATTCTGGACGCGCTGAAAGAAACGGCAACAAAAATTGCAGGAGGAAGAATCACGGTGGTCGCCCAGTCCCATGGGACGTCTGCTCGGCTGAACCTTCGTCTGGCCGATGCTCTGCTCCACATTGGCCGCGAGGCCATTGTGAACGCGGTGGACCATTCGGGCCTTTCCACGCTGGAAATCGTTCTCAGTTACAACAAAACCAGTGTGGAGCTTGCGATTAAAGACAATGGATGTGGGTTCGAATTCAGCCAGAAGACCATAGGGTTTGGCATTCTTGGCATGCAGAAACGGGCGCGGGATGTTGGTGCTACACTGCAAATCCTCAGCAGGCCAGGCATGGGCACCAGGGTAAAGGTATCGGCAGGAATTCATCCGGAAAATCTTATTGCGCGTATTGTCGCAGGAATCAGGCGTGCGTTGTCTCCGTCTGGCATTGCCTTCCATCTTCTGAGAAAGCCACTGTCGCGCCTCTCATTCCGGGACGCGTATCAACCCTCGCCTGATGGCAGTCGTTACTGCTTCGGTGCGATCATTCGCACCTAGCTTCACCAGACAGCTCGCAATATGGTTGCGCGCTGTTTTATCGCTGATAAAGAGCTGCTGTGCTATCTCCTTATTGGTCATGCCCGCTGCTGCAAGCCCCAGGACTTCCCTTTCACGTTGCGTCAGTTCTTCCCGCCCGATAATTTCAGCCAGGCGCTCCTGAATCTCAGGAGGAATGCAGCGCTGGTTATCATGCACCTTTTCGACGGCCCGGACAATTTCCGCCTGCGGAGTGCTTTTCAACAAATAGCCCATGGCACCTGCCTGAAGCGCGCGGAAGACATAATCGTCTGTCTCATAATTTGTAAGCACCAGAATGCGAATGTCAGAATGGATACGGCGCAGCTTTGCGATGGCGTCTATGCCTTCCATCTCCGGCATGCGCAGGTCCATCAGAACAACATCTGGTGGATCTCGCTCCACTTCCCGGAACGCCTCTGCCGCTGATTCTGCCAGTCCCGTGACACTGATGTTTTCTTCACTCTCCAGCATCGTCCGCAGTCCAACGCGGACGACCGGATGATCATCCACAATGAGCACCTTAATGGCGGTAGGAGGCTTAAGAGGCCGGGCCATGCTGATAATTTTATCGTCCAGGTTGCTGGACCAATATTTCCAGAAAAGTAACAGATGCTGATATGAACAGATTCTGAATCAGTCACCGTGTTAGTAACAAATCAGCGTATTTTTTTCCTGCTCTTTGTAATAGCTACATATTTTCCGGGGAAGGGCATAGTTATAAGTGATTGAATAATTTATGGATAGAGGGTGAATATGCATTGGTAGCCTGCTTGCATGCGGAATTGCAAATCCCGAAATTTCATAGAAAGGCAGTGATCTCCCCCATGAATACGATCCAACTGCTCGTATCCGACGCGGGTCCTCCTGACACCGTTTTCATATAAATTCATCATCTTGCCGATAACCAATGCATCGGTATGGATGGGGAGAAAATCCTTCTTCCACTCGCTCTTCTGCTCTTGTTGTCTCCCCCTTCCGTTAAAGTTTCACGTTTCTCAGTTTTAGCTTGGACCAGCAGTTTCAATTGTTGATGTTTCTGCGTTGCTGTGTATTTCGAGCGAGAGGTTTGTAGTGCATGTTGTTTAAAAAATTATTCTCAGTTATATGTTTTCTCTTTGCGACAACTCTGTTGGCCCATGCCAACGACATCTATATTGCGCAAAGTGCCGCCGGCGCCAACTCGGGTGCAAGCTGTAGCAGCGCACATTCCGTGGCGTGGCTCAATTCATCTTCCAACTGGGGTACGGGATCGGCGCAGGTAGGGCCTGGAGATACAGTCCATCTGTGCGGAGTCATCAGCTCCCCTATTACGTTCTATGGATCGGGCACAAGTTCTGCGCCGATCAAGCTTTTTTTTGAGAGCGGCGCTTCCATGCAGGCGCCTGTCTGGAACCCGGCGGCCATTACGCTGAATGGGCAGAGCTGGCTTGTAATTGATGGCGGCGCGAACGGCCGGATTTTTGACACAAATTCGGGCACCGGAAAGATCGCCCAAGACAGTGTATGCGTTTTGACAGACTCGAACGCGGCGAATGTCACGATCCAGAACATTGAATGCGGGCCGCTCTATGTGAGGACCAGTTCGAGCGACAGCAATCAACTGGCCTCGGGTGTATCGTCCGTAAGCGGGCCGAATCTCACCATCCGCAACTCCAAATTTCATGACGCCTACTATTGCATAGATACCGGCGGGCCAAACGCCAGTGGGCTGAACGTATATAACAACGATGTCTACAACTGCTCAACCGGCATAGTGCTGGGCGATGGAGGCAGCGGGACCACCATCAGCAATGCGCAGATCCATGGCAACCATATTCACGACGGCGCAAACTGGGACGGCTGCTGGAACGGCTGCTCAATCTGGAACCATAATGACGGAATTCATGTATGGACCTCTTCGGGAGGCAAGCAGAATGCTCCGAAGGTCTATGGCAACACGATAGATGGCAGTTGGGGCGCGCATACAACGGCGTTTATCTTCATGGAGGCCGACCAGGGCCCCATGCCTTCGCCGATGGTCTACAACAATGTGCTGAACAACACAGGACCGAACTCTCCGACAAACGGCCTGGTGGAGATGAAAGACAATATTACATCGGGACAGCTTTATAACAATACATTCGATTGCCAAACTGCAGGCTTCAATGGAATCCACTGGGAGGGAGGCTCATCGAGCAAGGCCCTCAACAACGTCTTCCTGAATTGCGGAACGGCTTTTGCCAATGATGACGGTACCGGCACGATGTCTCACGACTACACCGCTTACTGGAACACGCCCCTGCAGGGGGATGCCCACATTGTCATCGCCAATCCGTTGCTCTCTGCATTGCTGGCCCCGCTTGCCGGTTCTCCACTGACTGCGGCAGGCGAGAACCTCACCTCGTACTTCTCAACGGACATCACAGGTGCGACGCGTCCTTCATCTGGCGGATGGACACTCGGCGCATATCAGGCGACGGGTACTACCACGACCAGCTATACGCTGAACGTGGGCACCAGTGGTTCCGGTTCCGGCACGGTGACGAGCTCGCCGGCTGGCATCTCCTGCGGCACCACATGCAGTACGACCTATGCAGCCGGAACATCAGTGACGCTGACGGCCTCCCCAGATTCAAACTCCACTTTTGCCGGGTGGAGCGGCTCCTGCTCGGGCACAGGAGCGTGCACCGTCAATATGAACAGCAATGCTTCCGTCTCGGCCACGTTTAACCCGTCATCGAGTGGCAGCTCAGGCGGGACCTCGGGTGGCGGTTCTGGCTCGGGTACCGGGTCTGGTTCTGGGTCAGGAAACCAAATTTCGTGGGTGCAGGGAAAGCCTTGTGTGTCGAATTCGGCATCCTCCATGACCTGCGGTTTCTCAAGTCTGGTGACTGCGCATGACCTGATCGTAGTTGGTATGTCATGGACAGGCAGCGGATCTCCGGTGATTTCCGATTCGCTGCATAGCAAGTTCACCCAAGCAGTAACACGCTCGTGGAACAATGGCGCGGCCACATCCAGTGTCTATTATGCTGTTGCTCCTGCGGGAGGCCCGGATACGCTGAGCATTTCGTTTGGAGGAACGGTCAGCTATCCAACGGTCTACGTGCATGAATACAAAGGCGCGGACCCGAATTCTCCGCTGGATGGTGCAACCGGGAGTTCGGGCGTGGCCTCTGCAAATCCCGTTACCGGGAATACAACCGCTTCTGATTCCGGGGAGCTTCTGTTTGCCTACGGAGACAGCCTGGACTACAACATGACGGCGGGCAGCGGATTTGCCCTGCGCATTACAAGCTCGTTCTCAGCGGCTTCGCAGGACGCCATCGTCTCAAAGAGCGGTACTTACGGCGCCACCTTTGGCCTACCTGGAAATACAAGTTGGGTGGCGTTGCTGGCTTCCTTTAAACCGGCAACTGCAGCACCGGTACTCACAGTCACAAAGAATGGCGCCGGCAGCGGCACAGTCACAAGCCTGCCGAGTGGAATCTCCTGCGGAACCAAATGCTCGGCAACCTATGCGTCCGGGACCAAAGTCGTTCTGACGGCGAATCCTGCGAGCGGTTCCACGTTTTCCGGATGGAGTGGCGCATGCAGTGGCACCGGCACCTGTTCGGTCACGCTGTCAGCTTCGACATCGGTAACTGCCACCTTTACTCCAATCTCTTCGGCGAAGATTGCATTTGTTCAGTCGCAGAGTTGCATCGCAGGCTCCGGGACCTCGATAAAATGCACCTTCCCGGCCAACGTCGCCAGCAACGACCTGCTGGTGATTGGCACAAGCTGGAGCGGGTCGGCATCACTGAGCATAAGCGATTCTCTGGGCTCGGGCTGGAAGCAGGCCATTAGCAAGACGTGGAACGGTTCAGCCTCCACTTCACGTATCTACTACGCGGTGGCCCCGAAGGGCGGTTCGGACACAATTACGCTCACCTTCAATGGTAGCGTGAATTACCCCATCCTCTACATCCACGAATACCACGGAGAAAACTCTTCCAAGCCTCTGGATGTCGTCAGCTCGTCGGCCGGCACCAGCTCGGGTAACTTCAACAGCGGTTCGGCTACGCTTACAGCACCGTATGATCTTGTGTTTGGGTATGCGGATGCAGTGTCAAACCAGGTAGGCGCAGGTCCGGGCTATAAACGGCGGGGAAGCAGCGGCTTCTCTGCTATTTCAGAGGATGCTCTGGCTGTATACGCGGCGAGCACGTCGGCCACATTCACCGATCCAGGGCCTGATACCTGGGTCGCGCTCATGGCTGCGTTCAAGGCGCAATAAAACAGCGCTTCTCACCGCGGAACGCGCAGTTTCGCGTTCCGGGTGAGAGGCCAACCCAGGCCCGCAGTGGTTCGGTGCCCAACCTTTCGCGCTGATTTTGCGGAAAGGGTGGGAGGGCACGGAGTCATCGTTTGCCGCGTTCGCGTTGCAGCTGGCGGTAAACGTCGCTTTTTGATAGGCCGCGCTCGCGTGCGATGCGTTTTAGCGCGTCTTTTTCGTCTAGATTTTCTGATTGCTGCAATTCGGCCAGGCGCTCTGAAATGCCGACTGCTCTGGTTTCTTCAGATTTCAGCCGCGCTTCCACCAGCAGCGTAATCTCTCCGCGCACACGATCGCGCTGCTTTAGCGCGGCTGCTACACCGCTTACCGTGCCGCGCAGGAATTCCTCATGCAGCTTGGTCAGCTCGCGCGCGATGACGATGCGGCAAGCCGGTCCCCACACAATTTCCACATCACTCAGCGTTTCCAGGATTCGGTGAGGCGCTTCATAAAAGATAAGCGTTGTTTCATCTGGAACAGCGGCGGCAAGCCGCTCCAGTTCCGCGCGGCGCGCGCCTGGTTTCGCAGGCAGAAAACCAGCAAAGAAGGACCGCTTCGTATTCAATCCTGAAGCAACAAGCGCGCTGATGGCTGCATTCGCGCCCGGAACAGGACAGACAGCAATGCCTCCCCTGATGGCAGCAGTAACAAGACGCATCCCAGGGTCAGAAATTCCGGGCATACCCGCATCTGAAACTACTGCAATGCGCGCGCCTTGCTTTAGAGCACTGACAAGCTCCGGAATGCGCTCGTTCTCATTATGCTCGTGACAACTGATTGTAGGCGTGGCAATGCCAAAGTGGTTGAGAAGTTTTTGTGTCTGGCGCGTGTCCTCGCAGGCAATGCGGTCTACAGAACGGAGCACGCGCAAGGCGCGCAGCGTAATGTCTTCGAGATTACCGATGGGCGTGCCGACAAGATAGAGTCCCGGAGCGGGCCTTTCTTCTGCTTCAGGCATAAGTATTCTTACGCCTACGGTATACCGATGAAACGCATAGCGCAAAGTATGCTGTTTATGCCTGTACCACGACTTTTTACCCAAAAGTGCATCTAAGCCTTCGGAGCAAGAGATGGAACATATCTTCAGATATTTCGCGGTATCTGCCCTGACTGCCAGCCTCATTCTGGGCGCAGCCGGATGCCACAAGCAGAGCGACCAGCAAGCGCAGGACCAGACACAGGACCAGAATGCCGATCCTGCGGCTGCCAACATGGCCCCGGTGGATTCATCGCAATCTACCCCGACAAATGAGGCCGAAACAGCCCCATCCCGCACGCCGGCTGCAACAGAGAACACACAGGCAGCGCAGCCGTCTTCGCAACCTTCCTACAGCACTGAGACGACGCCGCCTCCACCGGATGAAACTGCGTCTTCATATCCTGAAAACACGACATATCCTGAAGATACTGCGGTTCCAACCAGCGATATCAGCCCTGACCAGAGCGGCTATTATGATGACTCGGCATACCAGCAGCCAGTGTATGCAGCGCAGCCGCCTCCACCGATTCCGGTCTATATTCAGCCACCCTGCCCAGGTCCCAACTATATCTGGACACCTGGACACTGGGCGTGGTCACCCATGGGCTATTACTGGGTCCCCGGGGCCTGGGTCATGGCGCCTTATACCGGCGCATTATGGACGCCGGGATTCTGGCTTTTCGTTTCCATTGGGCACTTCTTCTGGCATCCCGGATTCTGGGGGCCGCATATTGGTTACTACGGCGGCATCAATTATGGAAACGGCTACTTTGGACACGGCTATGATGGTGGCTACTGGAACCACGGCAACTTTTACTACAACCGCTCTGTGACCAACGTGAACACAACGATCGTTAAGAACGTGTATGTTCACAACGTCACCATCAATAACTACAACATTAACCGCGTAAGCTATAACGGCGGCCCGGGAGGCGTGCAAGCGCATCCTCTACCTGCCGAAATGGTTGCCATGCGTGAGCCACATTTGCCTCCGCTCCGGGTACAGACGCAGCACATACAACAGGCGGCACAAAACCGCGCGCAGTTTTTCAATGTAAATCACGGACGGCCGCAGACCGTAGCACTGGAGCGCCCGCTGGCAACACCGTTCCGCGCCCCGGCGGCACAGCCTCCTGTGCGTGGCGTGGCAAACCCCGGCTTTTCTGCGCGGCAGCAGCAGCACGTCACAGCTACTCCGCAGTTCAATCGCTTGGAACAGCATGCCGGACAGCAACAGGCGCATCGTCCGGAAATGCTGCAACCCGCGCCAACGAGCCAGGTTCGGCCACAACAGCCGCAACAGAACAGGCCCAATCTGATCCGTCCCGGCACGCATCCCCAGGCCCAACAGCAGCAGCGCCCGGCCTCTCCGCAGCGTATCGAAGCCCGTCCGCAAGAGCAGGAATACCGCCCTGCTCCGCAGCAGAGACAGGAAACGAGACC
>DASRBV010000155.1:0-6918 GCA_035653455.1 Pseudacidobacterium sp.
TACACAAGCTCGGCGCCAACGCTGCGCGCCACCGCCATTTTTGAGTGGACAGGCGATCTGGCAAAACCCGGGGCGGCGCGTCTGGTTCCCGTAGCAGTCTGGGACGGCAATGAGTATCAGCCGGGAGGTCTGTATCTGGCCCAGCCCGAGCCCTTGACGCTGGAGACCGGCACTCTATACGAACTAGAGAAGGCCGGGACCCCGCAGGGAACATTTCAGGTCAACAGCGCCGAGAACCTTGCAGGTTCATGGATTGGTCTGGGTGTGATAAGGCCACAAACGGCATTGGCCAAACCAAAGCCGCCTATGTCGAAATATCCCCCGCAGGTGGTGAAAGAAGGGGCGCAGTCGCAGCAGAATGCAGAGCCGGCGAAGAGCAGCGCACCCACTCCCAAAGATGATTCCGGCCGTCCCACGCTTCATCGTCATGACACGGCCGATACCACTCCGCCTCCGGTGGGCGATGATTCTGACCGCCCCACATTACATAAGCGGACATCTGCGACCAATCCTAGCGCGCCTGTGACAGCAGCGGTTGCCCCCGATAGTGGGCGACCGAAACTCCGCTATGGCAAGCCTGAGTCCCCGGAAGGGTTAGTAGCGCCTTCCAAACTTGAGGGATTTCCTCCAGACCTGGAACAGATGGCCGCTGTTTCTGATGTAAAGCAGTCCGCGCCCCATTCTTACGCACATATCTGGTATGACCCGGCGGATGAGACAAAGATGAAGGCTGCGGTTGAAAAACTGGCTCAGGATGCGCTCGCTGCGGAAAATCCGGCGGCAAAATATATAACTGCGGCAGGCGCAAGAAAGCCGGCACGACGCAAGGCCTCTGCGGCGCCTCCCTTGCCTGTCCTGGCCAGTGAGAAATTCAACGCGCTTGATCTTTCCTGGAGCAGCGGCGTGACCATCGTCTTCAGCGCCCAGGCCGCTGGTCAAAATGGACAGACGCAATACATCACGCTGGTTGCGCAGCCGGATTTTTACGGCAATCCACAGATCATCTTCAAACAAATCACCCGGGATGATCGCCTGGACGTTACTCCACGCATGAAGCTGATAGATGCTGTGGACACGGATGGCGACGGCCGCGCCGAGTTGCTCTTTGAGCTGCGAGGCGTTTCGGGCAGGGAATTCGGCATTTACCGCGTCATGAACCGGAGTGTCGAACAGGTCTTTCACACCGGCCCGCAGTTGTAACGCAAGGACCGCGCCAGATGACCATTTTGGCGCTTTTTATCCAGTCAACACCGCTTTTATCGCTTGTTCTTTATCTAAAGAGTTACAATTAGGGGCCAAAGGCTGGGTCTGTCCGGACACAGCTCATCCCCCGCGCCCGGCAGATGCAGGATGAAAGCCTCGCAAGGAGGCAATATGCGCCATGCTCTCCACGTCTCAGGTCTTGCTGCCGCAGCGTTTGTTTGTTTTCTCACGTTTGAGTCCGCAGGACAGACACCCCATTCGTTCATTGCGATAGGCAGTTACGCCCAACAACCTCCGCTCAGAGCAGAAGACGCGCCCCGTTTCGTCCTGAGCGCGGAAATGCAGGGCGACCTGCTGATGGCGCGCCAGAGATACATTGCTGCGCTTGACGCCTACCGCCAGGGTCCATCGAATTCACCGGTACTCTGGAACAAGATGGGTATTGCCAACCATCACATGTTCAATCTCAAGGCCGCTGAGAACGATTACCGGGAAGCGATCAAGCTCGATCCAAAATATCCGGAGGCATGGAACAATCTCGGCGCGGTCTATTATGGCGAGAAGCGGTATCATGATGCCGAGCACGCCTATAAAAAGGCCATTAAGCTTTCCCCGAAGTCCGCTACCTTCTATAGCAATATAGGGACAGCTTATGTGGCCGAAGGCAAATATAAGAAAGGCGCGGAGGCCTATCGAACAGCACTCATGCTTGATCCCAATGTCTTTAATGGAGATCCCGCCGCCAAAGTTGCTGAGGCTGGGCCATCACGAGAGATGGCTTATCTGAACTATCTTCTTGCAAAGGCCTATGCTGAAACCGGAAGAAAAGACGAGGCACTTTATTATCTGCGTAAAGCGCTCGACGAGGGGTTCAGCGACCGCAAGAAGCTACTGGAAGAAAAGGAATTTGCGGGACTGCGCGACGATCCTGAGTTCAGGCAAATGATGGCCGAACGGCGCTAGGGCCTCATAGCAGCCAGTAGTTGTATCCTGATTGCGGTGAAGACTGCAATCAGCGTTTCCAAAGAGGACTATCTCAAGGCCATCCTTGAAGCTGAAAGCGAAGGTCAGACGGTCATTTCCGCGACGCTGGCCCATTGGCTTGAGGTTTCTCCCCCGGCGGTCTCAATGGCGCTCCGCCGCCTCAGGCGCGATGGATATGTCGAGGTCAAAGCCGATGGCATCATCCGTCTTACGGTAAAGGGCAGAGAAACCGCCTATCGCACCGCACTGCGCCATCACCTGATAGAGCGCATGTTATCTGAGATGTTCGGAATGCCCTGGTATGAAGTGCATGATGAAGCCGAACGCCTGGAGCACGCCGTCTCACCCGCTTTTGAAGCCCGTCTCCTTGAAAAATTGGGGGAAAAAGGTACCTGTCCCCATGGAAATTCTGTTCTGCCGGAAACACCGGCGCAGCGCGCAAGGCAGGGAGTGCAGTTGCTTTCGGGAGCAAAAGAGAACGCCGGCTACACCGTCTGCAGCCTGTATGAGCGTGATCCGAAGCTGCTGCGCTTTCTGCACCAGGTGGGCATTGAGCCGGGCGGAATGGTGCGTGTCCTCCGGAAAAATTATGACCAGACGGTGGCCATTGAGACGCCGACAGGCACGTTTACCATCGGCGCTCCGGCTGCCGACAAGGTCTGGGTAAGGAAGCGACGGGCAAAGGCCTGATCTCCACCTTTTGGTTGAGTGCCGGCCACTACTCTGGATGTGTACTATTCCTGTAAGTCCCGCTCATGCTGACACGCCGCCATCTTTGGATCGCCTGCTGCCTGGGTGTGTTCTTTTTGGCCGTACTCCGGGCGTCCGCGCTCGACCCGCGCTACCCGCTGCGGCACTATGGTTATCAAGCATGGCAGACCGACGACGGGCTTCCACAAAACACCGTCCATGCTGTGTTGCAAACCCGCGACGGCTTTCTCTGGTTTGCGACCGAGGCTGGGCTGGTCCGCTTTGATGGCGCTCAATTTGCTGTCTTCGATAAGTCGAACACGCCACAGTTCACAAGCGGAGTCATCAACAGCCTGCTGGAAGATAAAGACGGAAGGCTCTGGATCAGCACGGCGGACGGCCTGGTCGAGTTTGAAAAGGGTCGTTTCCGCGCTTTTCGTGAAGGTGATGGACTCCCCTCGGCAATGGTCTTCTCCGTCTATCAGGACCATAACGGAAGATTGTGGGCCCTCACCGCTGTGGGTTTGGCATGCTACGAGAATGGCCGTTTTGTAAACCTGCCTGAAGTGCCGGCGGCAAGCCTTGTGACCGAATCCCCTGACAGCACCATCTGGTTCGGAACAGGAAACGGCGTATTCAATGATCATGGAGGCAGCCTTTTTGCAGGAGAGCAAATTCAGGCGCTGACTGCCGGCCCTGATGGCCGCGTCTGGATTGGTTCACACCAGGGGCTGAAATTTGTAATCACTGGCAAGGCCCCGCAGGACTTTCACCTCCCTGCAAACCTGGGCAGCGACATCACCAGCCTCCTTGTCGCTAGCGATGGACATCTCTGGATCGGCACTGCCAATGGTCTGGCAGAATTTGACGGCAAGACCACTCGCGTTCTTCTGTCTGCGGAACGGATCTCAATATTGTTTGAAGATCACGAGCACGCCATCTGGGGCGCAACCGGACACGGCATTACCCGCATCTTTGGCGGAAAAGCGGAAACAATGACCTCGCAGCAAGGGCTTTCCAGCAACCAGGCGCTTGCTTTTTATGAAGACCGCGAAGGCAATCTCTGGATTGGCACCGAGTCTGGCGGTGTAGGCGTTCTGCGCGACCGCAAGTTCACCACATTTACTTCGCAGGACGGGCTGACCGACGATCTTGTGCGCTCTGTCTTTCAGGCGCGAAACGGCATAATCTATGCAGGAACAAACAGTGGCGGCGTGGACCAATATGCCGATGGAAAATTCATGCCGCTTTCTGCCGAAAAGGGTCTGTCGAGCCAGGTAGCACTGGCGCTAGCCGATGATGCGCAGGGGAACCTCTGGGTGGGTACGCCGGATGGGCTGGACCGCATCAGTAAGCGCCAGACGAAAATCTTTACCTCTGCCGACGGTCTTGCCGATGATTTTGTTCGCTCTCTTTACGAAGATCGCGATGGCGTACTGTGGATTGGCACCCGGCGCGGATTGACGCGCTATAAAAATGGCGAGTTTACATCCTGGTCGGCCCTGGACGGTCTGGGTAGCGACTTGGTGGGCGCTGTGATTCAGGACCCCGACGGCAGTCACTGGATTGGTACGCTCGCTGGCCTCACTCACTTTACCAATGGCCATTTCACCAACTATCCCATGCCGCAGGCCGTGACTGCCTTGTATGAAGACCGCGAGGGCACTCTCTGGATTGGCACCAATGGCGGGAGTCTCGACGCACGGCAGGATGGAAAATTTGTCAGCTTCCCGGCTGCGCGTTCGCACCTCCCACCAAATATCTACGGCATTCTGGAAGATGCAAACCAGCATCTTTGGCTGGCCACAAACAAAGGCGTATATCGCGTGAGCAAACGCGGTCTGCGCGATCTGGCTGCTGGTGCGGTCGCAGAGATTCATCCGGAAGCCTATGGGACCAGCGACGGAATGCGCATCAGCGAATGCAGCAGCGGCGGACATCCTGCCGCGTGGAAAGCAAAAGACGGAACGCTGTGGTTTGCAACGCTGCGCGGTGTTGCCATGGTAGATCCGGCCCATATGCCGGTGAACCGGGTGCCTCCGCTGGTTGCGATTGAGCAGATGGTGGTGGATGACTCGCCTCTGTCCGCGCAGCCGGGAATGAAGATCGCTCCCGGACATACGCGCTTTGCCTTTCAATATGCCGGACTCAGCTTTGCAGCGCCGCAGAAGGTCCGCTTCCGCTACAAGCTCGATGGTGTGGACCGCGACTGGGTAGATCCGGGCCCGCGCCGCACAGCCTACTACACGAATGTTCCTCCGGGCGAGCACACATTTCGTGTGATGGCCTGTAACAACGACGGCGTCTGGAGCGAGCAGGCCGCGTCACTCACCTTTCGACTGCTTCCGCGCTTTTATCAGACGTGGTGGTTTTACCTGCTGTTGCTGCTTCTGGTCGCATTGCTTGTATATGCGGTCTACCGCTGGCGTGTGCGCAATGTTGAATCGCGCTTCAACGCTGTGCTCGCGGAACGGAATCGCATCGCGCGCGAGATTCACGACACATTGGCCCAGGGATTCATCGCCGTTTCTGTGCAGCTGGAAGTCGTGGCGCGCCTGCTGAACACATCTGTGGACGCAGCAAAAGAGCACCTGGAACAGGCGCGCAAGTTGACGCGAGATTGCATTCAGGAGGCCCGCAGCTCCATCTGGAACCTGCGTTCACAGGGCGCAGGTCATGATGATCTGGCTGCTGCCATTACCAGCTCTGCCGAACGGGTGACTGCAAACAGCGGTACAAAGGCGCGTATTCATGTGGGCGGAACGCGCCGGCCACTTCCTGCCGCAATGGCGGCGGAGCTGGTCCGCATCGCGCAGGAGGCGATGACCAACGCGGTGCGCCATGCGCAGGCGGAGCACATAGATGTGACTTTGCTCTTTGAAGAAAAGCTGCTCCGCATGACAATCAAAGACGACGGCTGTGGCTTTGAAGGCGGTGCGGAAGTCTTCCGGAGCGATGGGCATTTTGGATTGACAGGAATGCGCGAGCGGGCGGCGCAGGTTGGAGCAAAATTTGAAATCATCAGCAAAAAAGGATGTGGTACAGAGGTGAAGGTGGATGTGCCGATTTAAACGACCAGCAGACATCTCTTTCCCCTCTGGATGGAAGCACCCATTCAGGAAAGTTCTATGACAGAAGCGATTCGCATTATGGTCGTGGATGACCATCACATTGTGAGGCAGGGACTGGTGGCACTCATTCGCACCGTTCCTGGAATGCTCGTCGTGGCTGAAGCTGCGGACGGCGAACAGGCCATCGAGTTGTATCGCAAACACAAACCGGATGTCACGCTCATGGACCTTCGTCTGCCGAAGAAGAGCGGCGTCGAGGCCATTACATTCATCCGCGAAGAGTTCCCAACGGCCCGCATCATCGTCCTTACGACCTTCGACGGCGATGAAGACATCTATCGGGCCCTGCAGGCAGGTGCAAAGGGCTATCTTCTCAAAGGAATGGACACCGACGAGTTGACCGACGCGATTCGTACCGTATATGCAGGAAAATCGCGCATTCCCGCCGTTGTTGCCGAGCGCCTCGCCGGACGTATGGGCGGCCCTTCGCTGACGGCGCGCGAGCTGGAAGTCCTGAAGCGCATTGTGAGTGGCCGCAGTAATAAGGAAATCGCCGGAGACCTGTTCATCTCCGAGGCGACGGTAAAGACCCACATCAACAGCATTCTCAGCAAGCTGGGAGTGAATGACAGAACGCAGGCGGCAACAACCGCCCTGCAGCGGGGGATTGTGCATCTTGACTGACCTGAATACAAAACACGGCCCCGGCCGCCCCACTCTGTCGCGCTTCGTTTGCGCGATCGTGTGGACGGTTGCTCTTGTTCCGGGCTTGTTCACGGCCGTAACAGTTGTTTCATTTGCGCAGGGAACATGGCGCGCTGCCACCGATGCAGAGCTGAAGGCACTGGTTCCCGTCCGCGCTCCGGTTGTGCAGGAGCGCATTGAAACCGAGCTTCGCACTGCATCCGGTATCACAGACGGTAAAGGCAAATACGTCGCCGGGGTGGTGCTGATTACGGCCGGTTATTCA
>DASRBV010000156.1:0-6371 GCA_035653455.1 Pseudacidobacterium sp.
GTATTCGGGTCTTTCATCCAGACCTTCACGACGGTCTCAATGGAATGGTCGCGGCGGCGGATGAAGTCGTCCAACTGGTCCTGCGGGAGGGGGCGCTTGCCGCGGTATGTAATCTCCCAACCTTGTTTGCCGTCAAAAATATCAACCACGTCGTGTTTTTTGCTGAGGTCAATGCGGTCCCGGCTGGGGAAGACATGCCACCAGTAAAAATCGCCAATCATCCCGGTCGGTTTGCCCTGGTAGAAGCCTGAAGTCCGGCCCTCGATATAGGTATTTTGAAGATTGAGCCAGCGGTCACCGCCCATCGCCTGAATCATCGCATTCAGAAGATCATGGGCCTTCTTCGCGCCAGCGTCCTGGGCCGCGCCTGATTGCGCGCATACATGGCCTGCGCACATTGCGCAAAAGGCAACGGAAGCAAGCCATGTCTTAAGCCCATGCGGAAAAGAAAACCTCAATGCAATGTTTTTCATGAATGCTTTCAACCTCATCAGCCCACCAGGACGGCCCCGCCGTTTACATTGACGATTTCGCCGCTGATAAAGCCTGCAAATGGCGTGCAGAGGAACAGAATCGGCCCTGCAATCTCGCGCGGAGTGGCGACGCGCCCGAGCGGAATGGCGGCGAAGACCTTCTCCCGGGTCACGGGATCGTTCAATGCCGGAGCGGACATATCGGTGGCCACCCATCCTGGAGCGACGCAGTTTACATAAATGCCTTCGCGGGCCAGTTCGCTGGAGAGACTTTTGGTAAGACTGATGATGGCGCCTTTGGTTGCGGCGTAGTCGGCGTGGAAGGCCTCTCCGCGCTGTCCTGCCGTGGAGCTGACGAGAACAATGTGTCCGCCTGTGTGCTGTTTTTTCATCTGCGCCACAGCCGCCTGCACCAGGCCGAAAACGCTGTCGAGATTGACGGCGAGCGTTCTGCGCCACTGCGCCTGGCTCATCTTTGCGATGGAAACCTCCTCCGGTGGCCAGACCCCATGATTTACCACGAGGCAATCTATCTGACCGAAAGCCGCGATGGTCTTTGCAACCAAAGAGCGCCCATCTTCAGGAGAAGAAAGCTCCTGCTCGATGGCAACGGCGCCACATGAAGCGGCCAGCGATTCTGCCTGATTTCTGGCAGCACGGTAATTGAATGCAATCTTTGCGCCGGCCTCATGAAACAGGCGCACGCATTCAGCGCCGATTCCGCGCGACCCGCCGGTAATGAGGGCCACCTTTCCTGCAAGTGACAACGAAACTGCGCTCATGTTTCGACGCTAAATGGAATCCGCCATCCAGGCAATCCGGCAAGTTACTGTTCGCGTTTGCCGAGTTCCTCAATCTGTTTGCGCCAGTCAAGCGATTCGACAAAGCCCCGACGTTCGCGCCAGCCTTCTTCGACGATGACGCGGAGTTCCAGAAAGACGCGCGTTCCGAGCAGTGACTCAATCTCCCTGCGGGCATTCATGCCGATACTTTTGAGCTTGCTTCCGCCCTTGCCGATGAGGATGGCCTTCTGTCCGGAACGCTCGCAGTAAATGGCGGCAGAGATGCGCGTGACCGGATTTTTTGCGCCTGGCCCCGGTTCTTCAAATCGCTCTACGACCACGGCGGAGGCGTAGGGGACTTCTTCTCCGGTCTCCTGCAGGATCCGCTCGCGAATCAATTCTGCCACCATAAAGCGCAGAGGCTGATCCGTGAATTGGTCTTTGGGAAAATACCGCTCGCCTTCCGGCAGATACTCGACCAGTTTTACCAGCAGGCGGTCCAGACCATCGCCTTTGCGCGCAGAAACCGGAATGACCTCGGCAAAGGAGTGCAGCGCGCTGAGTTCTGCAATCATCGGCAGCAGCTTGTCTTTTGGAAGGAGGTCAATTTTGTTGATGAGGAGGAAGACAGGGCAGTCGAGTTTGCGGACGAGGCTGAGAGTGAATGAATCTTCGCTTTCGGGGGCGGAAAATTCCTGCCGACGGGTGGCGTCTACCATGAGCAGAACAATGTCACGGCTTTCCAGCGCGTCGTGTACCTCCTGCATCATGCGCTTGTCGAGCCATGAATCGGGTCTGTGGACGCCGGGAGTGTCAACAAAGACGATCTGTGCTGCCGGGTGCTTGCCTTTTTTTGCCGGGACTTCGACGATGCCGTGAATGCGCGTGCGCGTCGTCTGCGGCTTGCTGGTGACAATGGCGACCTTTTCGCCGACGAGTTGATTGAGCAGTGTGGATTTACCGACATTGGGCCGGCCAAGAATCGAGACAAAACCTGAGCGCAAGGGCCTATTTCCTCGCCTGGGTTGCGCTGCCTGTTTCCGCCACGGCTTCATCCAACATGGAGTAAAGCTTGTTGAAGTCGTTGACTTGCCGGGCGTTGATGGAGCCGTGGTTATCGGTCACAATCCAAACTGTGGGTGTCTGGTGGACGCCAAGCCGGACACCGAGATCATAGTCGGCCTTGACTGCCGCGGCGAGTTTGCCTTGCGGGTCCATGATAAAGGGCAGGGCCATGCCGTGGTCTTTGGCGAACTTTTCTGTAAAGGAGCGCAGATCATCCGGCGTAGCGATATTGATCTGGTTGGCAAAGACAGCGTCGCGGTAATCGTCGCCGAGCTTCTTTGACTTTTCATCGAACCAGCGCGCGTTGATGGCTGCCTGGGTGCTCCAGCGATGGTATTGGATGGGGAAATCGTGCCGCACCCAGGGGACGCGATATTTGGCGGCGGCGTCTTTCAATACCGGATTTTCGTGCGCGCAGCTCGGACACTCGAGATCGGCAAATTCGATAATTGCCACTCTTGCGCCCGCCGGAGGCTTCAGTGCTGTCTGCGGGCTGGATTGCGGGTGGGCTGCCGGCGCCATGACAACCGCAGCCAGAACAATGGTCAGAAAAGAACGCAGCATATCTCTCATTTCATTCTATTAGACTGGTTGCAATGCGTTACATCATTGCATTTTTTGCCATTGC
Organism: Pseudacidobacterium sp.; assembly: GCA_035653455.1. Lineage (GTDB taxonomy): Bacteria > Acidobacteriota > Terriglobia > Terriglobales > Acidobacteriaceae > Pseudacidobacterium. The sequence continues at coordinate 2,949 of DASRBV010000156.1, forward strand.
GGGAATCGTCATTTCCATCCTGGCGCTGCGCGTCCACTACTCGACCGACGTACAGCCGTGCGACATCAATGCTCACTGGGACTGCGGCATTGTGAACCATAGCCGCTATGCGGTGGTGCATGGTTTTCCGGTAGCGGCGATCGGCATTGCCGGATATGCAATCATCGCGATTCTTGCGCTGACCGAGCGCCATAAACTGCTGCTGGTTGCGGCGATTGCGGGGCTGGCGTACTCGCTTTACCTTACCAGCATTGAGGCGCGAATTCTGGAGGTCTGGTGCCTGTATTGCGTGATTTCGCAGACGATCATCGCAATCATTACACTGCTGGCCATTATTGCCGCGTTGCGTCCAGGCCGTGCCCGGGCGTAGGCAGGCCGTCCTGCCGGGGGGAGATACGCAGGCGCTCAATAAGACGGTCTGTGGATGAGAGCACCTCGAAGCGCAAACCATCTTCTTCCACAACTTCTCCCGGCATAGGAATACGGCCTGCAATTTCACTGACGAGGCCGCCGACTGTCGTGGCCTGATAGCCTTCGGGCATCTGCCAGTTGTCGCCAAACAGGTCTTCAATGCGGGGGACTTCCAGGCTTCCGGGAACGAGCCAGGAGCCATCGGATTCGCGCCTGGGGGTCTCCAGCTCGTCGGTTTCGTGTTCGTCGGCAATGGAGCCGACGATTTCTTCGAGCAGGTCTTCAATCGTGACCAGGCCGGCGACGCCGCCGTATTCATCAATCACAATGCGCATGTGCTGCTTTTCACGCTGCATTTCGCGCAGAAGTTCGTTCACTTTCTTTGTTTCAGGAACGAAGGCAGCAGGGCGCTGAATGCTGGCAACGGAGCGAGTCCGCGCAGCTTCATCGGTTACGCGCAGCAGGTCGTGCGCAAAGGCGATGCCGGTGATCTGGTCAAGCGAGCCATCATAAACAGGCACGCGCGAAACCGGATGCTTGTCGATCAATTGCAGCAATTCTTCAAGGGTGGCCTTGCCGGAGATGGCAATCATCTCCGGGCGGGGCGTCATGACCTCGCGCACGACTTTATCGCCGAACTCGACGGCAGAACGCACCAGCTCGCGGTCGCTTTCCTCGATAATGCCTTCTTCTTCGCCTGCTTCAATGAGCGCTTCTACGGCTTCTGACGCGCCGGGTTGTTCTTCGTGCCTGGGCGCCTCAGCCAGGGCAGCAATCGAGGAGAGGAACCCCATGAAAAAGGTGACAGGCAACACGAGATAAAACAGCAGGCGGAAAAGCCAGCGGAAGTGCGCCACCCAGGCGCCGCGTGTGCGCACGAACAGAACGTAGGGCAGCAGGCGATTGAAAAGCACAATCACGAGCACTACGCCAAGCACGGCCTGAGCAACTTCAGGAAAGGTGACGCGGTCGGCCGGCGAATTCCGCTGAAACAGGAGCATTCCGAAGATGAGCGTGAGGCAGGCAAGCGAAAGCTGCGAAAGCACTGCCGCAGAGATGGCCAGATGGTCGCGGCTCAACCCGATCCGCGGCTCGATCAGCTCTTCCCATGCGTCGAGGTTCTCCTGGAACTCGCGCGCAAGAAATTTGCCCATCTCGGAATAAATGCGGTCTGCATAAGAGGCCAGCGTGAGCACCACCAGCAGACATGCAATCAGGACTGCGGCTGCAATGGTCATGGCACACGCCCTCTGGACTTCTTTGCATTGCTCCTCTGGATCAGTCCTACGGGCAGGCCAAGCTGTTTGCGCAAAGCGCTTTCCCTGCGGGCCATCTGTCCGGTGTCCGATTCGTGATCATAACCGGCAAGGTGCAGGACGCCATGCAGGAGCAGGATTTTCAACTCGACCTGCAGGGGATGGCCGTGTTCTTCGGCCTGCTTTCGGGCCGTATCCAGCGAGATGGCCAGATCGCCTGCAACTTTGGGGTTGGGGTGGTCTGCATCTGCCGGGAAAGAGAGCACGTCCGTGGGCTTGTTCTTGTTGCGGAAGTCGCGGTTCAGAGTGCGGATGGAGGCATCGGTTGCCAGCAGAACGGAGACCTCTCCCTGCAACCGGGCGGCGCTGGCGGCTTTTCGCAGAAAACTGCGAAGATCGCGCATCTTGAGCGCGTTCCGGTTCTGGGAAGTATCGGCGTCAGGCTCGATGAGGATCATGCAGAATGAGGAGGACTGGAACAGCCCTCCTCAAGGAAATTATCGCAAATTACTGCGGCTTCAGTGATGTACGTGTATCGTCTGTTTCGGGAATCCCAAGTGGAAGCTCCTGCTGGGCGCGACCGAAGCTGTCATAAGCGCGGATAATGCGCTGCACCAGATGATGGCGCACGACATCGCCATCTTCAAAGTGAATGAAGCGAATGCCATCTACGCCCTCGAGCACGTTCATGGCTTCAATCAGACCGGACTTGCGCGGGTTCGGCAGATCAATCTGGGTGACGTCGCCGGTAATGACGGCCTTCGAGTTGTTGCCGAGGCGCGTCAGAAACATCTTCATCTGCTCGCTGGTGGTGTTCTGGGCCTCGTCCATGATGATGAAGGCGTCATTGAGCGTGCGGCCGCGCATAAAGGCAAGGGGCGCTACTTCGATGACGTTGCGCTCCAGCATTTTGTCCACGCGCTCCGGCTCCAGAAGGTCGTAGAGTGCGTCATATAACGGGCGCAGATAGGGGTCTACCTTCTCCTGTAGACTGCCGGGCAGGAAGCCGAGACGTTCACCGGCCTCGACGGCAGGGCGCACCAGCACGATGCGGCTGACTTTTTTGGCAAGCAGTGCGGCGGCGGCCATCGCCACCGCAAGATAGGTTTTACCTGTGCCTGCCGGGCCGATGCCGAAGACCATGTCCGCCTGCTCGATGGCTTCAACATAGTGACGCTGGTTCAGCGAGCGGGGCTGGACCATGCGCTTGATTCCGGCAGAGCGCTGCTTTCCGCTTTCCACAAGGCCGCGCAGTGTGACCGAGGGGTCGGCCACAACAAGGCGCAGCATGCCATTCAGTTCGCCATTGTGCAGATTGACACCATTGCGGCGCAGGTACTCGTAGTCGGAAAAGATGCGCTCCACGCGGTCGAGGCCGTCCTGCGGGCCTTCTACCTGGACGGCGTCCGATTTCAGGTCAATACGCACGTTCAGGCCATCTTCCATAAGTCTTAGATTTTCATCGCGGGTCCCGAAGAGAGGCCCAAGATCAGGCGTAATTTCGAGCGCTTTTTTCATCAAGCGGAGAGACAACCTCCTGTGGCCGGCAAAGCGGTCACGATGACTGAAGTGGATTGTGGGGCTTGCGAAGCAGAGTTCAAGCGGAAAGGCACCACATTTTTTAGATGCGGCTGCCGGAGCTTCGGATTGGCGGAATGCACCAAAATTCGGCTCGTATTGCGCTCAGAGTAGCCCCGCTCTGGTTTCACGTCAATAGGGGGCAGATAAAATTTTTGTAAGAGTGTATCAAAACAGA
>DASRBV010000157.1:0-7016 GCA_035653455.1 Pseudacidobacterium sp.
GCCGGAAAGAGACTCAGAATACCTGAATACGCCGCAGCTTTGGCAATGCCAAAGGCGCCGTGGTTGAAGGCACTCCACGCCGCCCGCCGGAGATGTGTCCAGAGCTGCCGCAACATACGTGTCGAGGGTAACTGAAGTGAAAGGAAGGTGGAAGCCGATTTTATTTTTTGCACAAGGGGTCTGGATCGTAAGAGAAGGATCCAGACCCAAGATCCTCATCCTGCGGAACCCGGAATACGCCTAAACCTTCGCGGGCTTCCACTCATTCAGAAACTGCGTGACTGAAGCAGCATCCATCCGGCGCATGGCCTCGAATTCACCGTTTTTCTGGCTGTAGAGCAGTTTGCCGCTGGCGCTGAGAACGGCCAGCGCAGGCACCCCCTTTTTCAGCGGAACCTGGTACTTTTCAGCAAGATCGGTGTTCTTGTCGAATCGGCCCACGTTAATGTGGACAAGAACAAAATACTTGTTCAACAGGTCCAGGTTCGGTTGCTGATGAAAGTAGATATCGAGTACCTGGCAGTCACCGCACCAGTTTCCGCCAAAATCAAGAATTACACGCTTGTGCTCGCGCTTTGCAAGTTCGAGTGCCTGCTGGATATCTTTGTGCGCGTCGGCAGTATCGGAATAAATATTGCGCGCCTGCGCGTGACCACACAAACCGGCAAACAGAATGACGGCAAATAAAGCGACGAGAGTTTTACGGACAAGTGTGTACATGGTTGTAGTTAGGATGCCACAGAATGCTGGCTGGCTCCTGAATTTCACCCGGATCTATGGTCCAACGTAAAGCTCAACCGGTGAAAATCCAATCTGCTTGCTTTGGTCATCTACCCGCAGGAAGATAGGCGTTTTGCCTCCATTGATGTCCACACCCATAACGACGCCATTCCCTACTGCTTTGGAGATAACGATGCTGTGCCCCTTAATGACGCCATAATCGCCCGAAGGCCCCCAGTCTTTATAGAACTGGCTATAGTCATAGGGTTTGTACTGGTCAGGATGCTGGTCCCAGTTCTGGTCGTGGGTCCACAGAGCATAGGCCTTTTTGTAGTCCTGTGATTCCAGTGCCGAAAAGAATTTGTTCACGCGATGCTCGGCAGGAATGGTCCTGAAAAACCAGCCATGCCCGGTGACAAAGCCAAGTACCCCCGTCAGCCCGATAACTACAATGACGATCACAATCGAAACCACAATGTTGCGATTTCGCCGGGCCCTGCGGGCATCATAGGCAGGCGCATCGAGAAGGGTCATGGGGCACAGCTCTCCTTTTTTGTTTTAACACCACCAGAGTACCGGATGTTTCGCGTCACCGTGAATACTGCGTCCTGTCCTTCTCGGCGCGGCGCTCCAGAGCAAGCGCAATCAGGCGGTCAATCAGTTCCGGATACGGCACCCCGGAAGCCGCCCACAGCTTGGGATACATGCTGATGGCAGTGAATCCCGGCAGCGTGTTGATCTCATTCAGATAGATGCGTCCTGATTTTCCCGGCTCCATCAGAAAGTCCACCCGCGCCAGCCCCGAGCAGTCGCAGACTTTGAATGCCGCAACTGCCATCTGCTGTACCTGTTTTGTCTGCTGCTTTGTAAGCTTTGCGGGGATGATGAGGTCTGAGCCTTCACTCAGGTACTTGGCTTCGTAGTCGTAGAACTCTTTTACCGGAACTACTTCGCCAACGACCGAGGCCTTTGGACTATCATTACCCAGCACGGCGACTTCGAGTTCTCGGGCCTTGCCCCGTTTACCGCCAACTCCCTGCTCCACGACAATCTTGCGGTCGTAGTTTGCTGCCATCTCAATGGCAGGCCCAAGTTCCTTGCGGTCGTGCGCCTTGCTAATCCCAACAGAAGAGCCTAAGTTCGCAGGCTTCACAAAAACCGGATACCTCAGTGCTGCTTCAATCCGGGCTGTGATTTTTTTACGGGAGGATTCCCACTCGCCGCGCAGAAATGTGACGTGCTTTGTGATGGGCAGCTTAGCTGAAGCAAAAAGCCGCTTCATCACGTCCTTGTCCATGCCGGTGGCTGAGCCCAGTACCCCTGAGCCGACGTAGGCGATGCCGGCAAGCTCAAACAGCCCCTGGATGGTGCCGTCTTCGCCAAATGTCCCGTGCAGAACGGGAAAGATGACGTCCACGCTCAGCGCCTGGTGCGCCGGATGGCGCTCAGTTTCAAGCGGAACCAGAGAGCCTGTTTTTGATTCTGAGGGCACAGGCGGAACAATTACCGCCTCTCCTTTGGCCAGAACAGCTGCCGGGGCTGTCGCTTCCGGGTCGCCTGCACGAAAATGGCGCCCCGGAACGGGTTCACCTGCGAGCAGCCGCTCAGCATCGGTGGCCGTGACCCAGCGGCCCTCTTTGGTGATGCCGATAGGAATCACATCGTATTTCTTACGGTCAATGGCCTTGAGCACCGAGGCCGCTGAAAGCAAAGAGACTTCATGCTCGCCGCTGCGGCCGCCAAAAAGAACACCTACACGCAATTTGGACATACTCGATAACCCGAGTGTATCGTGACGCGCTGACTGTATGCATAAGCATAGGAATGATGACAGTCCGTCCCCATACCCACATTGGCCGCAAAGTGTTGCGGCCTGGCTTCTTGCTGGTGTGGTGCCCCAGCGATTGGGGGGCCATGGAACCTAGAGAATCTTCTTTCCGAATGCGGAAGAGATCAACTCGACTGCGAGGTCTGCTGTTCTGTTGTGCTCGTCAATGACAGGGTTGACCTCGACCACCTCCAGGCTGAGCATGCGTCCGTGGTCGGCGATGATTTCCATCGCCAGGTGTGCTTCGCGGTAAGTCGCGCCGCCCCGTACCGGAGTACCGACCCCTGGAGCATCTTCCGGGTCTACCCAGTCCATGTCCAGAGAGACGTGATATCCCGCCGTGCCCCGTCCTGCCGCGCGCAACGCCTCTTCCATCACGGCCCTCATGCCACGCTCATCAATATCGCGCATGGTGTAGACCTCGGTGAGTCCCGCACGTCTGATGTTTTCTTTTTCGGTGGCGTCAATGTCGCGCACGCCAATCAGCACTGTGTTTTCCGGCAGGACCTTCGGCGAAAAGCCGCAGATATTGGCCAGCGAATCTGGCCCCAGCCCCAGCAGCGCAGCCAGCGGCATTCCATGAACATTGCCGCTGGGCGAAGTCTCCGGCGTGTTCAGGTCCGAGTGAGCATCTATCCAGATAAGGCCAACCTTCTGGTTTCTGCGCCGATAAAACTCAGCCACTCCGGACATGCTGCCAGCGGCCACCGAATGATCACCGCCAATGATGACAGGGGTCTTGCCTTCTTCGAGTGCCTGAATCACGTGCTCGGCGGCTCTGGTACAGGTCTCTGTGATCTCTTTCAGATACCGTGCGCTCTCCTCGCCAACGTGTCTGGTCTCGGCAATAGCAACGCCAATGTTTCCACCATCGGTAACGTTGTGGCCGAGTGCTTCAAGGCGCGCTTCCAACCCGGCAACGCGCACAGCAGACGGCCCCATGTCCACGCCGCGCCGCGAAGCACCCAGATCCAGAGGTACTCCAATGATGCAGATTTCGCGTGGCGGGAGCGTCTGGACTCCGCTATGTGAGGCTGCAAGTGTTTCACCAATCTTAGACATAGGTCGTTCTTTCATCCACATCCCTTCAGGATGTGGGACAACCGGTTTTTTCCAGATGCCGGGTGCCGGAGAAATTTTACGGATAAATCCGGTTTAGTGTCCTGGCAAAGGGAATCGTCTCGCGCACGTGCTCCAGACCGCAGATCCACGCCACCGCGCGCTCAATCCCCATTCCGAAACCTGAGTGCGGTACCGAACCATACCGCCGCAAATCCAGATACCACTGGAAAGCATCCATCGGCAGGTTGTGCTCTTCAATGCGCTTCTTCAGCAGGTCAAACGATGCGATGCGCTGCGACCCGCCAATGATCTCGCCATAGCCTTCAGGTGCTAGTACGTCCACGCAGAGCGCATACTTTGGGTCCTGCGGATCAGGTTCCATGTAAAACGCCTTCACCTCTGCCGGGTAGCGGTGTACCATTACCGGACGGTCAAATTGCGATGAGATGTAGGTTTCATCCGGGGAGCCGAAATCGTTGCCATATTCAAACGGCTGTTCGAGCAGGCCTTTCGCGTGCGCATCTTTCAGCATCTGCGCGGCTTCATCGTAGCTGATGCGAGGGAACGGGGCCTTGATTGCTTCCAGTTTGTTCGTGTCTCGTCCAATCACTTTCAGGTCGGCGGCGCGGCGCGTCAGCACGCGGTCTACGATAAAGCTGATGAATTGCTCGGCCAGCCCCATCAGGTCATCCAGTGTGGCGTAGGCCCATTCCGGCTCGACCATCCAGAACTCGGTCAGGTGCCGCCGTGTCTTCGATTTTTCCGCGCGGAAGGTCGGCCCAAAGCTGTAGACCTTGCCCAAAGCCATCGCCGTGCTTTCAATGTAGAGTTGTCCGCTCTGCGTCAGAAAGGCCTCGTCACCGAAGTACTCCACCGGAAACAGCGTGCTGGTGCCCTCACAGGCTGCGGGCGTCAGGACGGGCGAATCGGTCAGCACAAAGCCGTTGTCGTCCAGAAAATCTCGTGCAGCTTTGATGATTTCCGCACGAATGCGCAAGATTGCTGACTGACGCGGTGTGCGGATCCACAGATGGCGGTGCTCCATCAGGAAATCCGTCCCGTGCTCTTTGAGCGAAATCGGAAACGGCGTTTCTTCAGACACGCGCTGCACGGCTTCGACATTCTCGACATCAAGCTCATAGCCGCCGGGAGCGCGCTTGTCCGCGCGGACCTTGCCCGTAACAATGACGCTTGACTCCTGCGTCAGTCCCTTTACCGTCTCAAAGACCTCAGGCGTAACGGCAGCTTTGGGCACTACGCCCTGGATCGTGCCTGTTCCATCGCGAAAAATAGGAAACAGTAGCTTTCCGCTCTCACGCAGGTTGTAGAGCCAGCCCTTCAGCGTGACTGACTTGCCTTCGTGCTCTCCGACGCGGGCGATGGTCGAAACAGGCGCTTCCGTGGTTGCAGCAACAGTGGTTGGTTCAGACATAGCAATCTTCAGCGGCAAAAGCCGAACCATCCAGTGTATTACGGAGCGTTGTCGAAAAGCGTGGGCCTCATTTCGATTGGCAGGGGCGTGCCCGGTGTAAGGCGCTGCGTCTGGCCATCCAGATTATGTGCATAGCTAAAGCCACCCTGCGGAGGCGTTACCGTTGCTGTCGCACCGATTTTCGCAGTCCACGCAATCAGCCCACGCTGGCCCTGCTGTGTAGTGATGGGGCAACTCCATACTCCTCCCTGCGGCCTGCAGGGACCGTTGAAGACCCCTCCATGCAGCCATCCATGGACTACGACCAGAGCGCGTCCGGCTGGCGTAAGTCCAGGTGGGATCACAGGATCATTGGGGCATTGGTGCATCTCAGGAGAGCTTTGCGGATAGCCAAATCCGATCAGCGTGCCGTTGCACTGGTGGTCGGCTTCGTACCAGAGATTTACACCTACGCCCTCATTCGCCAGCAGAATCGTTTCCCGCGCCAGAAATGCCTGCCGCATCCTTCCCGTGATTTCGTCCGCATAGCCATTGGCATCCACACCGTGAAAGAGGTTCTTGTTCCCGTACCAGCCGGATTCCGTGTCCCAGACCGGCGTGGAAGGAGACAGAAAGGACTGCCGCTTTGCCAACACAGCGCGCACTCTTCCAGGCTGGTCCACAATCGCATATTGGCAAGAGACATTCGGCACGCTGAACTGCGCGCACTTGGCATCGCCCTCTGACACATTGGTTTCCGGCATCGGTACAGGGAAAACATTCGTGCGCGATGGGTACGCGTGAAAGCTGACGATATCCGGAAGCGATGCATTCGGGATATGGTGCCACGCATCCAGAAACTCTCCCAAAGCTTTGTCGAATTCTCCAGAACCGGCTGGCCCGTCTCCGGAACGCCCGACGCCTCCGGCAGAAGTGGATCCGCCAATCACCTTGCAGTCACCGCAATAAATGCGCACGATAATCGCCATATCATTCGCCATTTTGGCCAGATGACTCAGCGAGTCGTCCCAGAAAATGGGCGCGTTGAACTCATTCCAGGCCTCAAAGTAATGGATATGACACCTGCCCGTCAGCGGACTGGAGGGAGCGGAAGAAACACCGCAGTTCTTCTGCATTAGCGCCGTCACCCACTCTTTCCAGATGCAATCGCCGTCCGGACTGACAACGCCATCAAGAGGCGCTTTGCAGGTCTCATTCTTCTGGTCTATATCGAGTGGCGCGCGCTTTGCAGGCCCCGGCCCCGGTTCTCCCGCGGCCCAGGCGGGCACTGTATTGAATGTATAGATGAGCTGCGTATGGTTCTTCTCAGCCACCGGCACCCATCCTGTTTCCGGAGTAAACAGATTGCCAAACGTAGGACTGAAGTTTCCGCGTGACGTTTCAATCTGATACCAGCGCTCTCCGGCATTGGAGCGAATGATGACCGGGTTCGGCAGCCCAAACTTCGATGGCCAGTTTTTGGCGTGCAGAATATAAGCGTTCTCGATTGAGGCGTCGTCAATCGTGAGCGGATATGTGACTGTCTGGGCCATTCCGCAGGCAAAGAAAGCAGCCACGTGGACGAAAAGCAACATCACAGATCGCATGATGCATTTCCTCATCATGCAAGCATCCTAACTCTTTTATGGATTCACAGCGCCATCTGCTCGCGGAAGAGCTGCGACTGGCGGCGCGAAAGCCCGACGCGGGTGCCGTCTTTGAGCACGGCTGTCAGGCTGAGGTCAGGCTCCAGTTCCATGGATTCAACCCAGCGCAGGTTAATTACCTGATTGCGATTGGCACGGAAGAAGTGCTGGCTGCCCAGCCGCTCATGCAGCGCCTGGAGGCTGCGCAGGACCAGCGGGCGGTGCTCTCCAAAACAGATGCGCGTGTAGTTGCCTTCGCTCTCAAGCAGACGGATGTCAGCAGGGCGCACCATCCAGGCCCGCTCGCCTTCGCGGATGAAAAACTGCTGCGGGGCCTCGCGCGGCAGAG
>DASRBV010000158.1:0-8025 GCA_035653455.1 Pseudacidobacterium sp.
CCAATGGGGTACCCGCTTCATCCATCGTGGAGGAAGACCAGGCCCACGATACCATCCAGAACATTTACTACTCAGACAAAATCATGGAAGCGCACGGCTGGCATTCGGCTGAAGTCATAAGCTCACCGTATCATCTCCCGCGCACCGCCCTCATACTTGGAAGCTATCCACAACTGCAATGGGAGACACACCCGGCACACTGGCCTCCTGAATACAGCCTCTGGAGGAGAATCAAGCTGGACTGGAAGGAAGCGCTGAGTTGCTTCCGCATTCGCATTCACACGTTGGCTTAGAAAATAAAGGCCCGCATCTTATCGCGGGCCTGTTCTGATGATCTGATTGTATTACGCCTGGGCTGCAGCTTCCTGCAACACATCTTCCCTCACCTGTGCGTCCTTCTTCTCTTCCGCCCTTGATTTTGGCAAGGCCACAGCCAGCACATCTTCAATGTGCCTGGCATAGTGGATGTTCACGCCATCTGTCTGGTCCGGTGTCAGGTCTTCTTCCACATTCAGCTTGTTTTCTGCAGGAAGAACCACGTCTTTCACACCTGCCCGTTTCGCGGCCAGGAATTTCTCTTTAATGCCGCCCACAGGCAATACATTTCCGCTCAATGTGATTTCACCTGTCATCGCCGTCAGTGGACGCACTGGTGTATCCGTCAACAGCGAAACCAGTGCCGTTGCCATCGTTACGCCCGCAGAAGGCCCGTCCTTGGGAATCGCGCCAGCTGGAACATGGATGTGCAGGTCTATGTCTTTCATGAAGTCCTCTTCCAGACCCAGTGCCTTTCCATTCGACCGCACCCATGTCAGCGCGGCCTGCATGGATTCCTGCATTACCTGTCCAAGCTGTCCGGTCATGGTAAATCCACCCTTGCCCTTCATGCGGTTGGCTTCTACAAACAGAACGTCACCGCCCGCTGGGGTCCAGGCCAGACCTACGGCCACTCCCGCGCGCCTGGTGCGCTCGGCAATCTCCGTATCCACGCGGACCTTGATGCCACCCAGGAACTCGTGAATTACTTCCTGCGTAACAACCAGCTTTTCCATCTTGCCTTCTGCAATGCGGCGCGCCTGCTTGCGGCAGATCGTGCCAATCAGCTGCTCCAGCTTGCGCACACCGGCTTCGCGCGTGTAATGCCGCACGATGTATGAGACGGACTCTTCCGGAAACTCGATGTTTTCCGGCTGAATACCGTTCTCCTTAATCTGCCGCGGAATCAGATAACGGAACGCGATGTGCCGCTTCTCTTCTTCCGTGTATCCCTGCAGCTCGATGATCTCCATGCGGTCCAGCAGCGGAGCAGGCATCGTGTCCAGCATGTTCGCCGTGCAGATAAACAGTACCTTTGACAAGTCAAACGGCTGATCAAGATAGTTGTCGCGGAACGTATTGTTCTGTTCCGGATCCAGCACTTCAAGCAGTGCCGACGCAGGATCGCCGCGGAAATCCCGCCCCAGCTTGTCTACCTCATCGAGCATGAAAACCGGATCATTGGCGCCTGCTCGCCGCAGGTTCTGGATGATCTGCCCCGGCAACGCGCCAATATACGTGCGACGATGCCCGCGCAGTTCGGCCTCATCGTGCATGCCGCCGAGAGAAATGCGCTGGAATTTACGGTCGAGTGCGCGCGCTATACTGCGGCCCAGCGAGGTCTTCCCCACGCCAGGAGGCCCAACGAAGCACAGAATCGGGCCTTTCATGTCCGGCTTCAGACGGCGCACCGCAAGGTAATCCAGAATGCGGTCCTTCACCTTCTTCAGGTCGTAGTGGTCTTCGTCGAGGATCTCCTTCGCCTTGGCAATGTCCACTTCTCCGCCCGAAGATTTCGACCACGGCAACGCCGCAAGCCACTCAATATAGTTGCGCGTCAGCGAGTAGTCCGCAGCCATTGGAGACATGCGCGAGAGCCGGTTCAGCTCTTTCATCGCCTCTTTCTTTGTCTCCTCCGGCATTCCTGCGGCCTCAATCTTCTGCCTCAGCTCTTCAATGTCCTTCTGGCTCTCGTCCTGCTCACCCAGTTCCTTCTGGATGGCCTTGAGCTGTTCACGCAGGTAGTAATCGCGCTGCGATTGCTGCACCTGGTCCTGCACTTCAGACTGGATTTTGTTGCGAAGCTGCTGGACTTCAATCTCTTTCACCAGATGCTTGTGCAACTTGTCCAGCCGGGTATGGACGTCCGGGGTCTCCAGCAGCTCCTGGCGGTCAGGCGTGGCCAGAAACGGCAGATTGGCCGTAACAAAATCGCTGAGCCTGCCCGGGTCTTCCATCTGCGCCGCAATGGTCGAAAGCTCGTCAGAAAGCGTAGGAGATGCGGCCACAATCTGCTGAAACTGCGCCAGAATATTGCGCTGGAGCGCCTCCAGCTCCGGCCCCGGTTGCGCTGGAACATCATGCACCGGGTCTACATGGGCCGTCATAAACGGCTCAACCTGGGTGAATTCGCCCAGCTTCACGCGCTCCGTGCCCTCTGTAAACACAAAGAGGCTCTGGTTCGGCATTTTAACGACCTTATGCACGGTCGCCATTGTCCCAAATATGTGCAGATCGGCAGGTTTTGGAGTGTCCTGGTGGGCATCACGCTGTGCCACCACCACAATCGTCTTCTCCTCGCCGAGTGACTGGATCAATTGAATCGAGCTTTCGCGTCCCACCGTAAGCGGCAGCACGGCATGAGGAAACAGTACGGTGTCCCTTACAGGCAGGACAGGCAATACCCGCCCTTCGTTACGGCCCTCGCGCTGCCTGGGGTCGCTTGGATGAATTACGCTGAGAAAATCGCTAGCCATGAGTGTCTCTTTATCAGATTATATGATCTGAATACGATGAATTTCTTCCGTTTGATTCATCTCCAGCAAAAAAGGTCGCAAATTGCAGCCCGCATGACCGCTTGCAACGCCTTTCCTTTCTTGGATGCAAGCCCTCGGTCACTTCTTTCCGCTCATCAGCCCTATCGGCAAATCCACCTGGGAGTGAAGCGGAAAGAGGCAGGAAAACTCTGTTCTCAGCTCTTGGGGGGATGGAATGCAACCTACTGATTCGGGACCCGTTCATCTGACCCTGGACCTGCCCGAAAACGCCGGAATAGACCCTACTCCAGTTTCAGCCCGGACCGGTACCGCCCCAGTTCCTTCACCATCGAACAGTGCTGCGCCAGCAGTTCCAGAGCAGCATCCGTCCGCGCCCCGGGAGAAAGCTGATAATCAGCATAGAAGACATACTCCCACGGCCGGCCCTGCACTGGACGCGACTCAATCTTGGTCAGGTTTGTTCCCTGCCCGGCAAAAACCTGAAGTGCCGCCACCAGCGTCCCCGGACGGTTCTCCACTGTAAAGGCAAGGCTTACCTTGTCTGCATCTGGTTCAGGACGAACATTCTCCCGGCGGCGGACCAGAAAGAAGCGCGTATAGTTCTCCTGGTTGTCCTCAATTCCAGCGGTCAGAATCTGCGCGCCATAATGCTCTGCCGCCCGCGTGCTGGCAATGGCTGCAGCGCCGGGATCGCGTGTTTCCATCACGTGCTTCACGCTTCCTGCCGTGTCGTAAAAGGGCGATGCCTGCATATGCGGGTGCTTTGCGAAAAACGCCCTGCACTGTGCCAGTGCCACCGGATGCGAATACACACGCTCAATCGTTTCCATCTTCGTTCCAGGCACCGCTATCAGATTGTGCCGGATGCGCAGCAGTCCCTCGCGCTCAATGGCAACTGGATTCTGAAGAAGCAGATCATAGTGCTCGGTCACCGGCCCAGCCAGGCTGTTTTCAATCGGAATCACGGCAGCATCCGCCTTCCCTTCTACAAGTGAGCGGAAGACATCGGCGGAAAAGGCACAGGGCAGAATGGTAGCCTCGCGAAGCATTTTTCCTGCTGCTTCGTGACTGAAAGACCCCGGTTCCCCCTGAATGGCAACCTTCATTGAGCGGTTCTCCTTATGATTTTGTTTCCATCTTGCGGCAACCCGGATGCCGTCAAGCGCACCATACCACACCATAGGAGAACAAAGTTTATGCTATGGACCATTTTTGTAATTCTTCTGGTGCTTTGGCTGGTGGGCCTGGTCAGCTTTCATGCGATTGGCTGGTACATCCATATTCTCCTGGTCATCGCGCTGGTCGTGCTTATCATCCAGCTGATCACCGGTAGAAGGCCAGTGTGATCCAGAAAGGAGGAGCGATGAATAAACACCACATCAGCGGCAAAATGGACCAGGCAACCGGCAAGGTAAAGGAGAAAATGGGGACGGCCCTCAATAACCAGCGTCTTGCCAACAGCGGCGTCGCCGATCAGATAAAAGGCGCGGCGAAAGAGGTATGGGGCAACGTTAAGGATGCAACGAAGGACGAAGCCCGCAGACAAGCCACCGAGGCCCGCCACCGCACCACGGAAAAAATGCAGGAGATGAAGAACAAGGCCAACCAGAAGGTCCAGGAATTCAGGAAATCGGCGTAAATGCCCAATAGCTCCGCAACTGAACCGGCGCGAAGGAAACATCTTCCTTCGCGTTTTTTCACGATTGCCGCAACAGAAGGGCCGCCGCAACAAAAACAAAGAAGACGATGGAGATGACACCATTCATCGTAAAGAATGCGGCATTCAGTCTCCGAAGGTCCTTCGGTGAAACAATCAGGTGCTCATAAAGCAGCAGTCCGGCCACCAGCGCAACACCCAACAATGCCACCGGCCCCAGCGCGAAGATTTCAACCAGCCAGAGCAACAGCCCCAGCATCACTGCATGCATCACGCGTACAAGCCAAAATGCCGCCGGAATGCCGACTGTGGCAGGAATGCTGTAAAGATGATGACTGCGGTCATGTTCCGCATCCTGGCAAGCATAAAGAATGTCGAATCCCGCCACCCAGAAAAGAACGGCCACCGTGAGCACCAGGATCCGCCAGTCCAGCGTTCCGCGAACAGCAATCCACGCAGCCGAAGGCGCAATGCCCAGTGAAAGACCCAGCACCAGATGTGACCACCGCGTAAAGCGCTTTGTATAGGAATAAGAAAGCACAATCGCTAGTGCCACTGGAGACAGCAACAGCGTTAGCCGGTTCAGTTGCGCGGCAGCCAGCACAAACAGCACCGCCATCACTATGGTGAAGAAGCCCACAAATCCACGCGACAACAAACCGGCAGGAATGGCGCGGTTGGCCGTTCGCGGATTCACCGCATCCAGGTCCGCGTCGGCCCAGCGATTAAAGGCCATCGCCGCCGAACGCGCCGTAACCATACAGACGATAATCCAGAGCAGTTGGGCAGGACGCGGCCAGCCATGTGCGGCCAGCATGGCCCCGGTCAATGCAAAAGGGAGTGCGAAGACAGAATGCTCCCACTTAATCATTTCGAGCGTCGTGCCTACGCTGCGCAAAAATGCCATCGTTGATAGATGCCTCTCCTCCAGTTTAAAGCACAAATAAAGCGGCCCCGCTTTCCGGCGAGGCCGCTTATCGTTCAGAAAAGAAGCGCTACTTCTTTTCCGGTTGCCCTGCGACTTGCAGATTGTTTGTCACGCTGAAGACGCCTGGAACAGAGTTGGCGCGAATGCCGGCTGTCTCTTTGTCGGCCTGACTGTCAACGACACCATAGAGGGTGACGTGTCCATTCTGGACAGAAATGCGGATCGGTTTACCCGGATCTATCGCATACTTGTTCAGGCTGGGGAAACCATATACCGCTCGAAATACTGCAATCCGGATGCGGTCATCCATGGGAGAAACGGGGTCTACCTGAATGTCATTGATGACATCTTTGACTCCGGGAGTATTTGCAGCCACCGCCACGGCTGAATCAGCATCCACCGGACCGTATGCGTGACCACCCAGCGTTACCACCCCATTGTGCACGCTGACTGAAATGGCGTTGAAGGGGGTGACGTCGCTGATGATCCTGCTATTACCCCAATACCCGACCCGATCATATTCGATTGCCTTGGCAATTTTTTCCCGCAATTGCTGGTCCGGCACTTCAGGCCCGGCCACTTCAATTTCATTTTCAACGCCCTTGATGTTCTTGATGCGATGAACACGCCGGTCAGCATCTATCTTGGTGTCATACACATCCACCGTGCCCGTCAGAATGGCAACTCCATTTTGCACGTTTACCTGCACGTTCTTGAATTTTGACTTGTTCAGCGCATTATTGATGATGTCAGCTTTGATCTGCGCATCCTGCGCGCTCTGTGCCACAGCAACCGCTGAATGCGGCGCAATGGCAGAAGGAGAGACACTCAGCAAAACCGCTGCCAAAGCTGGAACAAGACTGCGTGGTGCTTTCCTCATGTCAATCTTTCTCCTGGGCGGGCTGCGCTTTACTTTCTGGCAAACATAACAACAGCTCCAGCCGAGTCAAAGGCAGCCTGGATGTAAACTACGGACATATTGTACTCATGTTTGATGCAGAAAAGGCCAATTTTCTGCCTGTGTGCTTCACCGATAGCGCCTGTGTACCTTAAACAGCAGACTGAATACGCCTGACTCATCGCGCACGGCAAGAATAGACACCGTAGGGGTCACGTTTACTTCCGCCTGGATAAGCTGCTGGGCCGTAGAGTTGATATTGGTTGCATATGTCAGCGTCGCGTTTTTTGATACCTGCTGCGAAACGGTAATACGTGCCGTTGAGTTGCCCAGCGAGCCCACCCACGATGGATCAATCTTGACGCTGCCGCCGCCAAACAGCTTCTGGATACGGCTGCTGAGCGTCGCATTCAGCGCTCCGCCCAGAATGGCGTCCGCAGTAGTATTCACTCCGGCCTGCTGTGCCTGCTGGGAATAAATCTGCTGTTCTTCCTGTGTGCGCCCCATCGCCAGTAGCGAGAAAATGTCCTGCTGTGTCAACGGAGGCTCGGAGCGGAACGTGGGCGTTAAATTGCTCGGTGTTCCATGCACACCGATCGTGATGTCATAGTCCTCCACATGGGTCGTGGCGTCAATATCAATCACTGGCTCAATGCGTACCGGATTGCTGAAAAATATCTCGCCATGTTGAAGCTCATATTTTGTTCCGGCAAATGTGGCACTGCCTTCGGTAATCGTGATGCGCCCCAGGACTGAAGGCTGTGCCACGGTCCCACGAATGCGCAGATCCACGTCCCCTGCCAGTTTCGCGTAGGAATTCTGGAAGTCCAGGTCCGGCGATGAAGTAATGTGAATGTTCAGCCGGACGCGATTGGAAAACGCATTTGGATCGGGAGGGGCCGCTGAAATTGCAGAAACACGATTGAAACTCGCAAAGTCCAGATTGGGATTGATCGTAAAACGCGTCAACTGAACATTGCCGCTCAGCATAAAGGCGCTCTGCGTTCCTTGCAGGCGAAGCTTCGTATCAATCATGGAACTGATGCCAGCCGGATACCGGATGCGAATGTCTTTTCCCGTGGCAGTCAGATCAGCATAGATACCCTGCTGATATGTAATATATCCAGTTACATTTACCTGTCCGCCACCTGTTGTCCCGGTCAGGCTCTGTACCTGCAGCCTGTCTTGCGTGAACTGGAGCGTGCCGTTCAGTTGGCTTAATCCATTCGGAAAGCTCTCAACACTCATGGCCACATTCGACAACTTTACCTGTCCGGTCAGGGCGGGGTTTTTGAAGGTACCCCCGGCATTCATCGTGAACGTGACCTGTCCGGAAGAATCTACATCCGAGCGCAGCGTCTGCAATAGCTTCATGTTGATGGAGCCTTGCGCCTGGAAATTCATTGGATGGCGCTCTTCCAGAATTCCGGCATCGCCCTGTGCCCGCAGGTCTGTGTCGTCGCCTGTAATATGCAGCGGGTCGAGATGCAGATTGCCATTGCGAAGCTGTGCATGAAGAGGCCCTTCGCTCTTCAGCGGAACTCCTCCCAGGGATACAGAAAGCTGGCTGATCTGCGCTTCACCTTGCATCTGCCGGGGCGCGCGCAGTGGCCCGGAAACAGACACCAACCCGGCAATCGAGGAGTGTCCCTGCACCCCTTCCACCTCGAACATCTTCAGAAACGGGTCAATGTCCAGGTTCGTAAGCTGTGCCTGTGCTTGGGTCTGG
>DASRBV010000159.1:0-13459 GCA_035653455.1 Pseudacidobacterium sp.
CCTGACAGCATCTATCAGCCCGGCCAGATTCAGCAGCGCGAAGCTCAACACGGCATTCCAGGCGAAGGTGTAGCAAACTTTGCGGTAGAGCGGGTTCGGACGGTCTTCATCGAAACGAAGAATATAGGGGCAAGGCTCGGAGCCCGGCAGCTTGCCGCGGTACGCAGCAATTCCGGTGCCCAGCAGCACGGCGGCCAGCCAGAGGAGGTTCCAGCGGCTGCCACCTTTGGCGAACAGATCAAAGGTCAACCAGCCTGGCGCGAGAAAGAAAACCCATATCCAGATGGGCCAGTGCGCCAGACGATATAGCTGTGTATTGCGCTCGCGAATCCGTCGCTGCGCGGCGTACTCCACTTTAATGGGAATGGCCATGTTGACCGCAGTGTGTCAGGGGAACAGATGGCGGGTCAAGCGGCGTATGCTTTCTTTCAGTGCCACTGTTCGGCCATATCATTGTGTGGAATATATTCGGCGCGGAGCCGCAATCTTGCCACGCGCTCCCAGCAATCGTTGGCAGCGCGCTTGCGGTGACTGTAAATACGCGGCTTCCCATCGAAACGAAGTCTTCCGCTGACATGCTTGCGACCCAGCGTTTCCAGCAGATGCGGCGCAAAGCGGACATCGGCGTAATAGCAAAGCTCGCGCTCATCTGTGCCCGGCGCCTCATAGCGTATAGCTGCGGCGCTTACAGGAGATGCTGTTTCGACTGCGGGCTCGAAAAGAAAAGCGTGGAACGGAAGCAGGGTTGTTCCGTCTGTGCTGGTGCCTTCAGGAAACAGCATTACGGGAACGCCGGAGCGTAGTGCGAATTCGATTTCAATAGCAGCTTCCGTCGCGCTCGCGCGAATCCCGCGTTTTACAAAGATGGTCCCGCCTAAGCGGGCCAGTAACCCGAACACGGGCCATGAACGCACGTCGTCTTTTGAAACAAAGATTCTGGGGCCCAGAGCGGCATGAAATGGAATGTCAAGATAACCGAGATGGTTGGAGACAATGAGGCCGGTTTGTGGAACAGGCCCTTCGCTGCGGACGGTAATGCCGATTCGCCGAAGCACGAGAATGGATGTCTCATGCAACCACTGGGCGCGGTCGTACAACGTTGGGCGTCCTTTACGCAGGCGCAGCACAAAAAAATGCAGCAGCGCTTCCAGCACTGTAAAGAACAAGACTACGATGCGCAGGATGCTGCGGCAGTAGTCGCCTGATGTTCTCCGTCCAGTAGAAATCGGTCCCTCGCTGCTGGCGTCAACTGTTGGAGATCGAGCAGGGTAAGAAAATCAATCGTGCCGAACTCGCGGTCCCATGCTGGTTCTCCGCAAATGCGCGCCCCAATTCCAATATACGTCTTCAGAAGGCGGGGAATCCTGGGCGCGAGGTCCCCCGTCGAGATTTTCTCCGGCAATCTATAGGATGGGTTTGGAACCGTCAGAGATTCAGGTGCTGCGAGAAACGGCCTCAGCTGTTCATAAACGGCCCAGCCTTCGCCGGGGTCCTGCGAATTGAGTGATGAGCAGCCAATCAGATAGCGCAACCGATGCAGCTTGCAGTATTGTGCAATGCCTCGCCATAGCAGCGTCAGCACTTCGCTTGAGCGGTGCTCTTTTGCAATTGAGGCACGGCCTAGCTCCAGAATCTGGCTACGAATTGCTTCATAAGGGCTGAAATCGAATTCCTGCGCGCTGTAGTATCCCAGCCTTTGTTTTGCTGAATTTCCGCTTTGCATACGGTACGTGCCCACGATTTCGTTGCTGGCCCGGTCTTCAACAAGCAGATGATCGCAGACATAATCAAACTGGTCCATATCAAGACCAGTGGAATAAGAAGACCGAAGCCCTTCACCCAGTTCCAGATTGAATACCCTGAAGCGAAGCCTGCATGCTGCCTCGCGTTCCTGCTCTGAAATGGCGAGACGCATCTGATATTTTCCTGCGGCGGCAAAAATACGAGGAGAAAAGACAGACGGCAGTTGTGGGAAGTGTCCTGGAACCAACGCTGGTCTGGCTGGGCGTAGTTGGGTAGCCACGCCATCATGATGCAACAGACGGGCCAAAGCAATATTACAGGGCAGAGAAAAATGGAGGAATTCCTGATGAATATGTTTCAGGCCGGCAACGACTTCATGATTCGCCGCGGGCAATGCAGCACATCAACGTGTGACCTGAAAGCGCCATTTTGCTCCAGCAGAACGTATTGAGAGAAAAGTCTCCTGTGAAATGGGAGGAAAGTTCTAAGCTTATAAGGAGAGATGGAAGCACTTACTTGCATATAATCTTCCGTAATAATCAACATTAAAGTTTCATCTATCCGGAATCCATGATGGTATTGCACTGTTTTTAAAAATTAATTTAGATTGAATTAGTTCCCCTTTTACGGACTTAAACACATATAAAAGGACAGAGAAATGTCACGGGAAGAAATTATTGCAGCTATAGACGAAGAAATAAGCCGTCTTGAGAAAGTTCGTGCGTTGTTAGAAGGCGCTGGCACAACCCGGATTTTTGCCGGGGCGTTTGCCAACGGCCGTAAAAAACGCCATCTGAGCGCTGAAGCACGCAGGCGCATTGCTGAAGCACAGAAGCGCCGCTGGGCCAAGCAGAAGAAACAGCCTGTTTCCAGCCAATAATTCCTGGCGGGACAGCTTATGATTGCAGTAGATGATCAAAGTAAAGCTCCTTCATCCTGACGCCCGCGTGCCTACGGTGAATTATCCCGGAAGCGATTTAGGTTATGACCTCTATTCAATTGAGGACATAACTCTTCACCCAGGGGTGCCCGTAAAAGTCCGGACCGGGATAGCTTTGGAAGCGGCCGATGGATATGGTTTTGTCCTCGGCGACCGCTCTTCTATGGCTGCGAAGGGTATAACTTATGCCGGCGGAAGGATTGACGCGGGTTATCGCGGGGAAATTCTTGTCTGCCTGATCAATGTAAACCAACCGCGTTACTCCCTGCGTGTGACCCACGACGCGCAGGGAAGGCCCACTGATGTAGATCTGCAACAAACGGACGTAAGTGTCACCATCCGTAAAGGCGACAAAATCGCGCAGATGTCCCCGATTCTGCCTGCAACCCACCTTCCTGTGCTTGCAGTAGAAGAACTGGCTGAGAGCAGCCGTGGGGCCAAAGGGTTTGGCTCCAGCGGGCGTTAACAACGTGGATCTTCGCCCTCTTTTACCATGTATTCATGGAAACAGGGCTGAAAGACCGTGTTGCTATTGTTGCTGCTTCGAGTCAGGGAATTGGAAAAGCGGCTGCGCTGGCTTTTGCTGCTGAAGGCGCGCATCTTGCTTTGTGCGCAAGGCAGCCGGGGCCCCTGGATTCCGTGGCACGTGAAGCCACGGACCGCTATGGCGTGAAGGTCTTCACGGAAGCCTTCGACGTCAGCGATGATGCCGCTGTTCGTAGCTTCGTAAAGTCTGCACACGACCATTTTGGTCACGTTGACGTCTGCGTAACGAATGCAGGCGGCCCTCCGGCAAAACCGTTTTTAGCAACGACCCTGGACGAATGGGAGCGGGCATGGCAATTAAACCTGCGTAGCATCGTTTCCTTTGCACAGGCCGTCATTCCATACATGCAGAAAAAGAAATGGGGCCGCATTGTTACGCTTACCTCTTATACAGTGAAGCAGCCGGTGCCCGAACTTGTGCTGTCCAATTCCATTCGCGCAGGAGTGATGGGCCTTGTGCGTTCGCTTGCCGGCCAGTTTGGCCCAGACGGCATTACCGTGAACAATGTTGGTCCAGGATTCACCTCCACTGCACGAGCCGAGGAGCTGCTGGAGAAACGCGCGGCTGCCCGCAACACGAACATCGAGCAAATCAGGCAGGAACTGCTTCAGGACATTCCCGTTCGCCGCATGGCGACACCGGAAGAGGTAGCTGCCGCTATCGTCTGGCTGGCTTCAGAGCAGGCATCCTGCATTACAGGACAGACACTTTTGGTGGACGGTGGCGCATATCGCGGGCTGTAGCCGGTTGCCAAACCGACGAGTGGTGAAAAGTCGCGCAATGAAAAACTTTTCTTTTTTGCATTTTTGCCGCGACATCTGCATAAACACTGGTGTTCTTCTGAATCGAAACGGGCGCCCGGATACAGAAGAGATCAGGAGCATTTTATGAAACCCACGAGAACCACGGTTCTGAGCATGGCAATCTTTGCGTTAAGTACGACGCTGGGGCTGGCCCAGACGGCTTCCACACAAACCCAGACGCAGACCGACAGCAAAATGACTGTCAATCAGCGCCGTGAAAACCAACAGGACCGTATAGCGAACGGCGTGCAGAGTGGACAACTTACCGCCGCTGAAACGAAGAACCTTGAGAGCAGGGAAGCAAACCTGAACCGCGAAATCAAAGACGACCGAAAAGCGGATGACGGCCATCTGACGACCGCAGAGAAACAGCAGATCAATCATCAGCAAAACAACCTGAGCCGTTCCCTCTATGATGACAAGCACAATGCCAACACTGCGCATTTTGGAAATGGGGAAGTTGGGCAGCGCCGCGAAAACCAGCAGGACCGTATTGCGCAAGGTATTCGCAGCGGCCAGTTAACAGCCGGGGAAACATCCCGTCTTGAAAACCGCGAGCAGGGGATCAATCAGCAAATACACGCCGACCGCCAGGCAAACGGCGGCAAACTGACGGCTGGGGAAAAAGCACAGATGAATCGCCAGCAGAATCGTGCATCACGCGCCATCTATCGTAATAAGCACAATGGCGCGCATGGCCCACGCTAGTTGTCCTCCCGCGCAGCCAGCGTGCCATGCAGAGAAAGGGCCTTCATTCCCACGAGTGAAGGTCCTTTCCTTTCGGTGAATCGAAATCTTCTCAGTCGTTTTTGGTTATCAAATCAATTAACAAATTATGAAATAAATGTTAATTGCATTAGACCACCCCAGCCCTCTGAGGCTCATCCTAAGCATCCGAAGTAAGTTGTGTTTCGAGATTTCTTTGTTTGCTATGGAGGCCCTATGCAACAAAAGTCTGACGCGATTTCCCGTCCTTTTTTTGTTTCAGTCCTAAGAGCATCTCTCAGGAAACACGTGCGCGGAATTTTGATATTGCCGCTCGTGCTCTTGTGCACAGTGGCGCTGCATGCGCAGTTTCGCGGATCGCTCCGCGGCACAGTGACTGATCCGCAGGGTGCGATTATTCCCGGAGCAACCGTCACGCTTACCAATACAGATACGAACCAGAGCCAGACCGCGACGACGGACAACAATGGTATCTATATCTTCAATGGATTACCTCCGGCGCATTTCAGGCTAACGGTGGATGCATCAGGATTTAAGCAAAAAGTGCTGGAACACGTCCAGATCATTCCTGAGCAGTTGAACTCGTTAAACGTTCAGCTTGAAGTGGGCGGAGCGCAGCAGACCGTGACTGTTTCCGGCACTACGCAGGCGCTGGACTCTGAAACAGCAACGGTAAGCGCGACGGTGAGCAGCAACCAGATACAGCATCTGCCATCATTTAACCGTGACGTATTTCAACTTGCGCAACTCACCCCTGGAGTGTTTGGTGATGGGTCGCAGGGGGGCGGCGGGGGGACATTTAATCTACCGGGGAACCAGGGACCGGGTGGCAGTGGGGGTGGTCAGGCGGGAATTTTTGCAACTGAAAATGGCCCTCAAATTCAAACACGTGGTGGACAATACGAGACCAACGGTATTTCCATTGATGGCATCAGCACGGTGAGTGCAGTCTGGGGCGGCACATCCGTCATCACGCCCAGTGAAGATTCTGTAGACAGTATGAAAGTTGTATCGAACAGTTACGATGCTGAAAATGGACGCTTCAGCGGGGCGCAAATACAGGTCACATCGAAAAGCGGCAGCAACGAGTTGCATGGGAGCGCATTCTTCAAGATGTCGCGTCCGGGATTGAATGCTTACCAACGGTGGAATGGTGTGAGTTCCAATTTTGCAGGCACGGCTGCGGACCGCGGGGTGAACCGTGATAACGACCGGTTCAATAATTATGGTGGAAGCCTGGGTGGACCCATCTGGAGAGACAAGGTATTTGCCTTTTTCAACTGGGAGACAAGTCCGCTCTCAGCAGTCAATACTGCACAAGGGTGGTATGAAACATCTCAGTTTGATTCCCTTACCGGAATTGGTCCGATTGCTTGGAAATACTTGAGTTATCCCGGAGAAGCTGTTTCGGCAACCGGTATTTTACAAAGGGCATGTGCTTCGATTGGCCTGCAGGAAGGTGTGAATTGCCGGACAACTTCCCAAGGGTTGGATGTCGGTTCACCTATGAAGAATGGTATTGGTCTTCAGGACCCAACTTATGGTGGCAACTCCAACCAGCCCGGAGTTGGAGGTGGTCTTGATGGCATAGCAGACCTTGCTTATTTTAACTCGATTAGTCCCTCAAAAACCTCTCAAAATCAGTACAATGGCCGTCTGGATGTGAACGTTACACAAAATGACCATCTGGCTTTTGCCATTTACTGGGTGCCTGTTGATTCAACCTTCTATAACGGTCCTGTGAGGTCAGCAAATTTATGGCACCACTCACAGATCAATGATGCATTTTCACTCATCTGGAACCACACTTTTTCTCCCACTTTGCTGAACCAGGCACGCGCCAATGCAGCCGGATGGCGCTGGAATGAAATCAACTCGAATCCTCAGGAACCATTCGGACTACCGCAGGCAAATATTGACGCAATTGGAACGATCGGCAACCAGGGAGGCTTTCAGTTCTTCGGTGCGCCCGGGCCAAGCAATTTTAACCAGTGGACTTACAGTTACAATGACGTGCTTACGAAGGTCCTGGGAAGGCACAACATTAAGGCAGGTGGTGAATTGACCCGGCTATATTACCTGAACAACCCGGTGTATGCTGCGCGTCCTGCCTTCAATTTCAACAATCTCTGGACATTCGCAAATGATGCTCCATATTTTGAGAGCGGACAATTTGACTCAAAGACCGGAATTCCTTTTGGCAACCGCCAGGACAACCGGGAAAATATCTGGGGGGGTTTCGTACAAGATGACTATAAGATCAAGCCAAATCTCACAATCAATCTCGGGCTGCGCTGGTCTTATTTCGGGGCCTTCTATTCCAAGGAAAATAATTTAGGGGTGCTGCGCTTTGGCAGTGGACCAAATCCGCTGGATGGCCTGAACATCAGAATCGGCGGAGGTATCTACTCGCCGCAAAAAAACAATTGGGGCCCTCAGGTTGGCTTTGCCTGGCAGCCGAAGCAAGCCAATGGAAATCTCGTCCTCCGCGGCGGATTCGGCATCAACTACAACCAAAACGAAATTGCCATTACGGCCAATGGAAATGGCAATCCGCCTTTTGTGGTGCAGGCAAACTTCACCTGTAGTTATCCATACACAAACAACCCATCCTGCGCTGGGACCGGAATTGTGTATCAGACAGCCACCGATGTGCATTCTTTGTTTGGTTATCCGCCGAATCCCAATGCGGTTAAAACTTTTGGTCCCGATAATCTGCCTCTTGCCGGATCAGCGCCCATTTTTGTGACGGGCTTTCTGCCCAACCCAAAGACCATTGCCAACTATCACTACTCTTTGGATATGCAGTATCAGTTACCGCTGGGCCTCGTGGCTTCATTGGGGTATCAGGGGAGCCAGATGCGTCATCTGCTGATCCAGAACAACTGGAATGCAATTGCAGCAGCAAGAGGACTGTCGTTAAATCCAAAAGTCAATTTCCTCGACTTTTATCAGAACAGCGGAACCGGTAACTACAACGCGATGATAGCAACACTGGATCACAGTTTTAGTCATGGTTTTCAAGCGGAAGTCATGTATACGTGGGCCAAGGCGATGGACGAAAACTCCGGCCCCTACTCTGAAGATTACTATCCTTATGATACCCATGCGGCGTATGGGCGTTCTGATTACAACGTGGCCAATGCTGTAAAAATTTTCGGTTTATGGCAGCCAATCTTCTTCCACGGAAGTCATAGCTGGATCGAGAAGGTTGCAGGTGGATGGTCACTTAGCGGAATCTGGAACTGGCATACAGGTTTTCCATGGAACCCCATTTATAACGCTGCGGGAAGCCTGTACTATCCAGGCAGCGGTTATGGACAGCTTCGTCCGGCAGCCAGGTTGCGCGGCTATGGGACAAATACGAGCAACAAGACATTTCAACAGGATACGAATCCAAACTTTGGAGGAGACGGCACCAAATTCTTCCCGGGACCGACCTATGTTGCGGCAACAGGATCGTCCTTCACAGATACAGTGCCTGCACCGGTAGCCGGCATTCAGCGAAACAGCCTGAACGGCCCAAATTATAACGACGTAGACGCCAGCCTGGCCAAAGCTTTTGGGCTTCCAGGTATGCCGATTCTGGGAGAAAACGCTAAGTTTGAGATTCGAGCAGACGCGTACAATCTTTTCAATAAGCTGAATATTAACCCCTCATCCATTGACAACAACCTCGGCTCGGTCGCTCCCAATGGAACGGTAACGCCGAACCCGGATTTCGGGGTGGCCGGCTCAGCATTGGGCAGTAGAACAGTACAAATACAGGCCCGGTTCAGCTTCTAGCCAGAGTGATCTGTGTGGGGTGCGCCCAGTGACGCACCCCGATGTTTCTCCTTTTGTATTGCTCGTTGTCCGGAGGACCTCGCTTGAAATTTCTGCATGCAGTCGCTGTCTGTGCGACCTACATTTTCCTCCTGCTAGCGCAGGCCTTTGCGCAGGAGCAGGTCAATATTAACGCTCAGGCGCAGACCATTCCATTACCGCATTTCTGGGAGGAGATGTTTGGCTCAGGCCGCGCAAACCTTACGTTGCGCGAGAGCTATCGTAACGACCTGCGGGCGGTGAAAAAAATCACAGACTTCCACTATGTGCGTTTTCACGCAATTCTGCATGACGAGAACGGCGTCTACAACGAAGATGAGCATGGAAATCCGGTCTATAACTTCCAGTATGTAGACCAGATCTACGATGGGCTGCTAAAGAACAGCGTGCGTCCTGTCGTCGAAATCAGCTTCATGCCGAAGAAGCTCGCGTTCAATCCCGACGCACTGCATCCGTTTTGGTACAAGCAGAATGTTTCTCCGCCAAAGAGCATGGAGCGTTGGGACGACCTAATCCGGCATCTGGCGCAACATCTGGTGGACCGTTACGGCATTGATGAAGTCTCGCAATGGTACTTCGAGGTGTGGAACGAGCCGAACATTGATTTCTGGAACGGCATTCCGCGCAAGCAGTCTTACTTTGAACTCTACGCGCATACGGCGCGCGATCTGAAGTCGGTGAGTCCGCGTCTGCGCGTAGGCGGACCTGCAACTGCCGCTGCTGCGTGGATCCCTGATTTTCTGAAATACACGGCAGAAAACCATGTTCCGGTGGACTTTGTTTCAACCCATGGCTATGCGGATGATACGGTCGAGAACCTTTTCGGCACGCATGAAAATATTCCGATGGATGATCGAGTATGCCGCGCGGTCGCCAAAGTAAAAGGCGAGATCAAGGCATCGGCCATGCCAGGCTTGCCGCTGCTGTGGACAGAGTGGAACGTTCCCGGAGAGATGGAAGCGCGCGACACCATCTACGTTGGCCCTGCGCTGGCGAACACAATCCGTGAATGCGCGGGTGAAGGCGTCGAGGCACTCTCGTTCTGGACCTTCTCCGATGTTTTTGAAGAGGGCGGCCCGATTCCTGCTCCGTTTACTGGGCAGTTTGGATTGCGTGCGCAAGGCGGCATCAACAAGCCCAGCTTTTATGCCTTTGCACTGCTGCATCAGCTTGGGAACCAGTTGCTGCCGAATGCGTCGAAGAACGTGATTGTGACAAAAACACCCGAAGGCGGCCTGGCCATTGCCGCATGGAACCTTGTAGACCCGGGCGAGCACGGTGCAACAAAGCAAATTACGCTTGTGTTTCAGGGATTGCGCGAGGATGCTCCGGTTTCAATCAATCGCGTGGATGAAAACCACGGGAATGTCCTGAAGGCATATGCGGCAATGGGCAGGCCAGTGTATCCCACTCCGGAGCAGGTTGAGCAGCTAAACCGCGAGACAGACCTGGGTGTGCCGGAGCAGCGTCATCTGAATCATGGCAAGCTGACAGTGGATTTAACTCCGAACGCGTTGTTGCTGATTAAAATCGAAAAATAAGTAGAAAAGGAGCAGCCTTTGTTCTCCGCACTTGTTTGCAGAGTAGGTGTACTTGGATTGAGCGCGAGTGTCTACGCAGGTGCTGTCCTCGCGCAAAGTGCGCGACCTTCCAACGCGCAGCTTGCCTCCCCTCAGATCGAGCGCAAAGTAGATGATCTGCTGAAGAGGATGATGCTCGACGAAAAGCTGGGTCAACTGGTGCAATACAACGATGCTGGATACATTGCAGCAACCGCTGCGCAACTTGCGATCAATCCCGAGGCGCGCAACAAAGTGGACGCCATGCAGCTTGCGGCTGAAGGGAAGCTCGGCTCCATGCTCAACACTGTTGGCGCAGAGCACACAAATGCTTTTCAGCGCGCAGCCGTAGAGAAGAGCCGTCTGCATATTCCGCTGCTTTTTGGCGCGGACATCATTCATGGCTTTCGTACGATTTATCCGGAGCCGCTTGGGCTTGCCGCTACGTTTGATCCTGAACTGGTAAGGGAACTGTCGCGCATGTCCGCGGAAGAAGCGACCACGGCCGGTATTCGCTGGTTCTATTCGCCAATGGTGGACATCTCACGCGACGCGCGCTGGGGCCGCACGGCAGAAGGTGCAGGTGAAGATCCATATCTTGGCGCGGCGATGGCTCGTGCCTACGTGCGCGGCTACCAGCAGGACGATCTTTCCAAACCAGACAGCGTCGCCGCCTGTGTAAAGCACTTTGCCGCGTACGGTGCGGCCGAAGCAGGTAGGGAGTACAACACGACGGACATGTCGGACATCCGCCTGCGGCAGGTGTATTTGCCTCCGTATAAGGCTGCCGTGGAAGCAGGGGCGGCTACGATCATGAGCGCATTTAACGCGCTGAACGGCGTGCCTGCAACGGCGAACCCTTATCTGCTTCAAAAAATTCTGCGTGATGAGTGGGGATTCAACGGCTTCGTTGTCAGCGACTACACAGCAGTGATGGAACTGCAAAACCACGGCATTGCGCTGACACCGGCAGAGGCAGCGAAAAAAGCATTTCTGGCAGGTGTGGATGTAGACATGATGTCTCATTACTACGACACGCTGCTTCCTGAGTTGATTCGCAGTGGGCAGGTCCCGATGAACGCGGTGGATGAGGCGGTGCGCCGCGTGCTGCGTGTTAAGTTTGCGCTCGGACTGTTTGAGCATCCGTATGCGCGTGGGACAGAAGTGACAGCCGCAGTGCCTGAGCATCGTGCACTGGTCCGTCGCGCGGCAGAAGAGTCGTTTGTACTGTTAAAGAACGACGCGAACATATTGCCGCTTGTGCAGAAGGCGCAGAAGATTGCATTGGTTGGTCCGCTGGCGGACAATCCGGCTGACATGCTCGGTGCCTGGTCAGGCGGCCCGCAAATGAAAGATGTAGTGACAATCCGTGCTGCTCTCGAAGCCCGGGCAAAACAGTATGGCGGGCAGGTGTTGTATGCAAAAGGCACAGATATCCAGGGCACATCTGAGTCTGGCTTCGCACAGGCTGTTCAGGCAGCAAAACAGGCTGATGTTGTAGTAATGGCATTAGGTGAATCCGGCACAATGAGCGGAGAAGCCGGATCGCGCGCACATTTGGATTTGCCCGGAAATCAGGAACAGCTTCTTGAAACAATTGCTCAAACCGGACGGCCCGTTGTGCTGCTTGTCTTCTCGGGGCGTCCTCTCGTGCTTACGTGGGCAGCCCTGCATATTCCGGCCATCATGGAAGTGTGGTTCCCGGGAACAGAAGCAGGTAACGCCATCGCCAATGTGCTGTATGGCGATGTATCACCGAGTGGCAAACTCCCGATGAGTTTTCCCTGGACTGTGGGACAGGAGCCTCTTTACTATAACCAGTTTCCGACCGGGCGTCCGCCTGCCCCGGAAATGGATCTGACGCGACCTCCGGGGCCAGATTCGCGTTTTGTGTCCCGGTATATTGATGCTCCCAATGCTGCGCTCTTTCCGTTCGGATTTGGTCTGACCTATACCAGCTTTTCTTATGGAAAGGTGTCGCTCTCGCGGAACGCTGTTCCTTTGAACGAAGCCAATCATGAGGACGCGAAAAAATTGGTCATTGCAACAGCCACGGTTACAAATACAGGGACCCGGGAGGCCACGGAAGTAGTCCAATGCTACGTGCGCAATCTGGGAGCGAGTATTGAGCAGCCAGTGCGTAGCCTGAAAGGTTTTGCGCGTGTCACACTCAAGCCGGGTGAATCGAAGAGGGTGTCATTCGATCTGGGGTTTCCTGAGCTTTCGTTTTATAACAGCGAGGGAAAGCAGGTGATCGAACCGACGCATTACACTGTCTGGATTGGCGGAAGCTCACTGGCCAAAGAGGAAGCCAGCTTCGATGTGAAGCAGTAACCGTCAGTAAATCTTCGGTTCGCCGTCGGGACGGGTCTTCCATCTACGGTGGACCCAGAGCCACTGGTCGGGATAACTCCGAATGCAGGCTTCAATAGCGGCAGTACAGCGGGCCGTGTTGACGATGGTGTCGGCTTCATCGTCTCCTGTGCTGACCATCTGGATTTCTTCACCAAAGTGCAACACGTATTCCTGCCTGGATTCTTCCCAGAGCATGAATCCGGGCAGCACCGCCGCACCCGTCTTCAGCGCCACGCGCGCAAGACCGGAAGCAGTGCAGGCCAGCATTCCAAAAAACGGAACGAAGACCCCTTGCGGCGGAGTCATGTTCGTGTCCATCAGGATGCCGACGGTCTCACCTTTGCGCATGGCAGCAAGCAGGCCGCGTGCAAAATCGTCCTTATGCAGAACGCGGTTGCCATGCAGGCAGCGGATGCTGTTTACAAGGTGGTCTACTTTGGGATTATCGAGCCGGCGGATGACCATGCTCATGGGATGGCCCATGAGTGAGTGATAAAAGCTTGACAACTCCCACGCGCCGAGGTGTCCGGTGACAATGAGCACACCTTTGCCTTTATCACGCGCGGCAAGATAACGGTCCAGACCTTCATAACGAATAAAGTTTCGCGTGTTCTCTGGCGTGTAATAGGACATCTGACAGAACTCAGCCAGCAACCAGCCCAGGTTCCGATAGAGTTTGCGCAGAATCTGTTGCCGCTCTGCGCTGCTCTTTTCCGGAAAAGCCAGTTCGAGGTTTTTCAAGCCGACTTTTCTGAGACGAGGAACTGTGTGAAAGGCCACTGCTCCCAGCGCCGCTCCGATGAAGCGAGCAAGGCTGCGTGGAAGCGCGCCAAGAATGCGCACCAGCAGCCAGACGATGGCGAATTCAAGGCTTTCACGCATGAATAATGGAGTAAGTGTCAGTGTAAATCAGCAAAGGACCTGCGGCATTGCGATGAAGAAGCAAGTCCTTCTCCGTCTT
>DASRBV010000160.1:0-4046 GCA_035653455.1 Pseudacidobacterium sp.
GACGCCAATCACTGGTGGATGGCGATGCTGGGAGATGTCCCATGTTTTGAGGAAGGCCAGCCTGCTCAACGGTTTACGCTGCTCCCCTGGAACATTGCGGAAAGCCGCAATCCAGAGATGTATCACCTCTGCGGACAAGGCTGCGTGATGCAGGCGGTGGAGCGGTTCATGTCCTCTGGAAAAATCGAGCCGGAAATGTCGGCCCACGCGAGGGGTTGAACTGAACTATTCTCCAAACAGATTCGGGGCGGAGTGCATATGCCCTTTCCGGGCCTTTGGCTGATGACGCACGGGGGCCGGCCTTCCTGAAGAAAGCATTCCTAACAGTTCTTTCAGTTCCGCGCGAAGGTGTTGCAGCCGTGCCTGGGTCTTATCGCTGCTTTTGTTCAGAGGAAGTTCCGGCTGAGTGTTTTGCTTTTTCCCTTCGCGGTTTTCCGATTGCAGCACATGGCGCGCGCCTGCGATCGTGTAGCCCTCTTCATGCAAAAGGCGCTTGATCTTGAGCGCAAGCTCTACATCACGCTTGCGGTAGAGACGCTGCCCTGTGCCGCTTTTGTTGGGCTTGAGTTGCGGGAACTCCGATTCCCAGAAGCGCAGCACATAGGTCTCAACGCGGCACAGCCTGGCTACCTCGCCGATGCGAAAGTACAGCTTATCCGGAATGACTGCCGTGGCCGGCCCTTTTTTGCGCGTGGCGCGTTGCTGCATAACTACTGCCGTCCTGAAAAGTATAGGCCACAGGACAGCATTCTTAGCAAGTCAGGAAATTTGTCCCGACTCAGCGTGATTAGCTATAAGACGCCGCGGCCGTCTCAAGCGTGATGTCCTGCGCCATGTGGAGAGCGCAAGCGTTGTAAGTCCACGCAGGCCGTCTGGTTTTCCTATGAGTCCGGAACCGGTTGATGGCACGTGTCAGTAATAATCGGCGCAGCTCAGATAATAGCCACATCGGTTGCAGATGAGTTTGCAGCGATGTCCGGTCAGATGCGAGGAGCAATTCGGGCAGTACACGGAGTGGTGCTGCGGAGGCTGCTGCCCGTCCGCTTCCGGCTGCGGTTGCGGCGCGTCGCGGTATGTTGTGGATGGCTGCTGCGGATGCATCATGAAAAAGATTAGCCGAGAATTTACCTCTGCGGTAGTGTGCAGCATCTCAGGTCTCATATCCACGATATTGTGTCACGGCGCTTCTCCGGTCTCGGCCTCCGCGGCCTCGCGCACATACACGTTCTTCCAGTCCGTGTACAAAGCGCGTGGGCTATTGGGGTCCGACATCGGGATTGATTGTTTCCCCAGCTTTTTTCTCAGTATGCTTGTTCTGTGCGCGGAAAGGCGAACAAGGCGCTGGTTTCGGGCGAGCGGGCCTTCATCTCCGCCATTCGCAGGCGCGCGGGGCGCTCCGGCATAGTGCGAACGGGCATTGGCGATGATTGCGCTGTGCTGCGGCCTCCGCGGGGAAGCGAGATTCTTGTCACGACAGATTTTTCGCTGGAACAGGTCCATTTCCGGCTCGACTGGCATCCGCCGGAATCGGCCGGGCACAGATGTCTTGCGCGTGGGTTGAGCGACCTTGCGGCGATGGGGGCAAAGCCGGTTGCGGCGTTTCTGTCGCTGGCCCTACCGGCAGAGCTTACATCGGACTGGGCCAAGCGCTTTCTGGATGGGCTGCTTGCTCTGGCCGATGAGTATGGCGTCCCGCTGGCCGGAGGCGATACGGCGCAGTCTCCTGCCTTTGATGAAAGCGGAAAGCGCCAGACGGGCATGGTGCTGGCAGACATGGTTCTGATTGGAGCTGCGCCGCAGGGGAAGGCACTTCTGCGCTCCGGCGCAAGGGCCGGAGACATCATCTATGTTACCGGAGCGTTGGGCGGGGCTGCGGCGGAACTGCTGGCGCTGGGGCGTGAGCCGAAGGCGTTCCGCAGGCTGACGAA
The DNA here is from genome assembly GCA_035653455.1 of Pseudacidobacterium sp. Taxonomy (GTDB): domain Bacteria; phylum Acidobacteriota; class Terriglobia; order Terriglobales; family Acidobacteriaceae; genus Pseudacidobacterium. The sequence continues at coordinate 1,929 of DASRBV010000160.1, forward strand.
GGCGGCCTCTGGTCATCCGCATCTTTATCCTGTGCCGCGGCTGGAGGTGGGTGCGCGGCTCCGGGGAATGGCAGGCGCTGCCATAGATCTGAGCGACGGGCTGTCTACTGATCTGGCCCATGTGTGTGAGGAATCGGGCCTGTCGGCGGAAATCAACGAAGCAGCGGTGCCCATTCATCCGCTGGCAAGCAAGGCAGAGGCGGATGGATGGGTGCCTTCGGCGCTGCATCTGGCGCTGAATGGCGGCGAGGACTATGAGCTGCTCTTCACTGTTCCGGCGGGCAGACGAGTGCCGGGGAAGATGGCGGGCATCCCGATTCGCGCGATTGGGCGAATCAAACCGCGCACCAGGGGAAAGTCTCTTGTGGAGATGGTGACGGCGACCGGAAAGCGGGTGCCGCTCCATGCAGGAGGGTGGGAGCATTTCCGGCCGAAGACCGGCCAACATTGACTCAACGACTCAACACAGGCACTGTTCCCTCAGGTCTCTTCGAGACCTGTGCATTCGTCCTTTTTACGGGTTCACTACAGCAGCCGCACTCCTTTTTCCGGCAGGGACTGCAGGAGTTCGCGCATAGTCCTTTGCAGCAGTGGATGCCGCAGGCCGGGGGCGATTTCTGCCAGAGGCGCCAGGACGAACCGCCGGGCTGCAAGCGCCGGGTGTGGCAGCGTGAGGGTTGGCGTGTTGATGACGAGATTGTCCGCCAGCAGCAGATCGAGGTCGAGCGTGCGCGGGCCTTTCGGGACGCTGCTTTTGCGATCGCGTCCAAACCGGCGCTCGATGTCCAGCAATTTTTCCAGCAGATCCTCTGGCGATAGTTCTGTTTCCAGAGCGGCCACCGCATTGACGAAGGCAGGCTGGTCAGTGAATCCCACCGGCTCGGTTTCATACAACGACGAGCGGGCCACCACTTTGCCCAGTCCGTTCAGCGCAGACATTGCGGCCTGGACGATTTGCGCCGGAGACCCCGCGCGCGATGCCAGGTTCGAGCCGATGCCGATGTACGCGGTCATAATGACAGACTACGTTACGATCACAAGAGGATGAGAATTGCGTTTTTTGGCGGCACGTTCGATCCGCCGCACTGCGGGCATCTGCGCATTGCCCAGGCCGCCGCTGACCGGCTGCATCTGGACAAGGTGCTGTTCGCGCCGGTGGGGCAGCAACCACTCAAGCATGACCCATCCAGCGCCAGCTTCCAGGACCGCATGGCGATGGTCGAGCTGGCCATTGCGTCTTTTCCGCGCTTTGAAGTGACGGCGCTCGATGCTCCGCGGGCGGATGGGCGACCGAATTACACCATAGATACGCTGGTGCGCCTGAGAGAGTCGGTGGATGCGCAGGACAGGCTTTTCTGCCTGTTGGGAGCGGACTCGTTTCTTACGCTGCGGCACTGGTATCGGGCGTCCGACATACTTTTTGTGTGCGGATTCATCGTTGCGGGCCGGCCTGGAGCGATGCTGGGTGAACTCAGCGCGGCGCTGCCAAAAGGAGTCAGCGCAGAAGGCGATGCTCCCGAATCGGCAGAGGTGGTGCGGATGAAGCTGCGAGGCAGCGAAGGGCGGCATTCGGAGCTTTTTCTGTTGCCTGACCTGCACGAAGATGTTTCGGCCACGCAGATACGCGCGGCGCTGGCAGGAGGAAGGCAGGCCGCGCAGGTGCTTCCGGAAGACGTGGCCGCGTATATCAGGGAGCACGGCCTGTATCGAAAGTAGGCAGGGCGGCGCTGGCGTTTCCCGCGGCTCCACGCTAGGATGAAGCGTTGGGAGAACCCACTACCGAATGGCATCCACAGAAACCCGTCAGATGGTGCTGGCCGCCGCCTCGGCCTGCGAAGACAAGAAGGCTGAAAACACGCGCATCCTTGAACTGGACGCGGCGGACTCCGGCTTTACTGATTTCTTTCTGATCACGAGCGCGGCCAATGACCGCCAGGCGGTGGCCATCAGCGACGAGATTGAACTGCGCCTGAAGCGCGACTTCCACACATATCCGAATTCGGTGGAAGGCCGGCGGATGGGCGAGTGGATCCTGATGGACTATGTGGACTTCGTCGTCCATATTTTTCTGCATGAGAAGCGCGCGTTCTATGACCTTGAGCGGCTGTGGAAGTCGGC
>DASRBV010000161.1:0-18249 GCA_035653455.1 Pseudacidobacterium sp.
CCTTTGGGAATTTTGATGCGCGCCTCAATGCGTCCGTACTGAAAGCTTCTGAGCCCTTGAGATTTAAGCCGCGCGGAGGTGTAGTGGCCATGCTCATCTCTGCGGGCCACGATGTGCAGATGACCTTTCCAGACGAAAACGTTGGGCCGCGAAGAGTCACATGGCGGCCTTTGGGAAGCATAGGCGCAGTAGTCTTCCAGTTCATGATTGCCCCAGCCACCGGCCCCGGTCTCGTATGTCCAGTTGTGCGGGTCGGGAGCAGATGGCGTTGTACTGTTGTTGAACTCATCGCTCCAGACAAGCTTCTGGCCCGGCGCTGAAAAAACCGGCGAGCAGAAGGCCAGGCACAGAGCAATCTTCCAGAAATGCCGCATCATGCACATCTTTGCTGAATCCTTGCCCGGGGACAAAGTATCATAAAAGTATGCTGGTAAATTTCCCTCCTCGCGATTCTGTCTCAGAGGAGCAGATCGCAACCCTTGTAGATACGTTTTATACCCGCGTGCGTCAGGACGAGGTACTTGGCCCTGTCTTTGAGCATGTAATTGGTGACGAATGGGTACCCCATCTGGAAAAGATGCGGGCCTTCTGGTCTTCTCTGGTGCTGGCCAGTGGCCGCTATAAGGGCAATCCCATGATGGCGCATCTGATGATCGCGCCCCGCATCGGCGCAGAACACTTTCAGCGGTGGCTGAATCTCTGGCGCCAGACAACAGCAGAAATTTTCCCGCAGCAGATAGCCGCGATCTTTGTACGTAAGGCTGAAAGCATGGCAGAACGCCTGCTGGAGACCATAGACCAGTACCACGCTTCTTTGGCCTTTAGCCAGAACTAACGGTCTTTTCCACCAGTACAGGGGCCTCTGCCAGTTTGCAGCATACAGACGCCGCAAGGCACCATGCCCCGCCTGCTACGCCCACATCCTTCAGAAAATTCGATGTGAGGATGTTGCCCGGGTGTGCCGCCAGCGGAGGGCCCCATACGATCAGCCCGAAGACGAGAATGGTAGCACCGAGCATTGTTCCGGCAAAGAACAGATTCCGGCCCAGCAGGATCCATACACCGGTAATCAGGAATATGCCCCCAGTCAGGTAGTCCCAGAAGGGCTGCCACGGCAGTGGAGAATGGACTGATGGGAGCATCGGCGGAATACCAGGCGCATAGACGGTACTGGCAAAATGCAGAATGCCAAAGCCAATGACAGGCAGGGCAAAGAGGATTCGGCCAAGCGTAAGGGCCCGGTTTCGGCCAGAGACCTGGGTCCCGGCAAACAGAAACGCCGCTCCGCTGAGCGCGAGGTCTTTGCAGGCATTGCTGATCCGGCCATACAAAGGAAAATCAAATATCTTCTGATGTGCGTAAGCATCCCCGGGCAAAGATAAGAGAAGGCGGGTGTGAATCAGCACGACGAACGCCAGGACCATCGCACCAAGCAACACACCCGCCAGCCAGGCCACTTTGCGCGCTACGATTGCCAGTCCGGCCGCAATCAGCGCAGTGCCTGTGAAATAAATCCAAAACAGGTGACAGGGGACCCACGGCGGCACGAATGAAGTAATAAAATGCGCATACCGCCAGTGGACAATGCCATAGGCAATCATCGGGAGGGCTAGAAGAAAGCGTCCTGATTGCAGAAACAGACGGATTGCGCGATAGCCTGCCATGAAGTTGCAGACATGGAAAACTGTGGGCGATAGAATGTCCATCTCTATTCGCCAGAAGGGTCAGGAACGTCGGCAGGACGAAATATCAAGTATTCTGATGTGAGACGGATGCCGAAAATGAAGCCTGCTTCATCTCTCATCTGCTACATTAAGTTTCTGCGCTAATCTATAAAAATTAAGCAGATTGCCTTTTAGAATGAAAGCTTTTGTAACCGGTTCTACGGGATTTGTCGGCAGCCATATTGCCAAGGCACTCGCCAAAGAAGGAGCGCACCTTCATCTTCTTGTGCGCAGGAACAGCAATATGGCGAACCTTTCCGGCATGCATGCTCCGCCATCGTTTTCCACAACGACCGGAGACCTTCTGGAGCCGGAATCTCTGCGCCCGGGCATTCGTGGGTGCGATTATGTCTTTCATGTTGCGGCAGATTACCGACTGTGGGTGCGCGATCCAAAACAAATGTATGCCGCCAACGTGGACGGTACACGCGAACTGCTGCGTATCTGCCGCGAAGAAGGCGTAAAGCGCGTGATCTATACGTCCAGCGTGGCGACGATGGGCTTCAGGAAAGATGGCACCATCGTGGACGAAAATACGCCTGTCTCTCTGAACGACATGGTAGGCCATTACAAGCGGTCAAAATTTCTGGCCGAGCAGGAAGCCCTGAAAGCCGCCTATGATGGACAGGAAGTGATGGTATTGAACCCGACGACCCCCATCGGGCCAGGCGACATCAAGCCAACCCCCACAGGCCGCATCATAGTGGATTTCCTGAAGCGCAAGTTCCCTGCATACATGGACACGGGGCTGAACCTGGTGGATGTAGATGAAGTGGCGCGTGCACATATAGCCGCCATGACCCGCGGTACACCGGGCGAACGTTACATTCTTGGCGGCGAGAACCTGACGCTGAAGCAGATTCTGGACAAGATGTCCGCCATTACCGGACTTCCCTCCCCCAGCGTGAAGGTGCCGCATACGGTGGCACTTATTTTTGCTTTCTTTGACGAAACCATCAATGGGCGTCTTCTTGGCAAGGAGCCTCGCGCAACCGTTGAGGCCGTGCGCATGGGCAGGAAAAAAATGTTTGCATCGTCGGCAAAAGCTGTGCGAGAGCTTGGATTCAAACAGGTGCCGGTTTATCATGCGCTGCGGGCAGCCATTGACTGGTTCCGCGCCAACGGATATGCGCCATGAAGCGTATCGGAATTGTGGCCGCGCTGCATGGCGAACTGAAACCTTTGGTGCGCGGATGGGAAAAACGCGGGCAGCTCTGGATTGGCCGGACAGGCGAAACGCACTGCATGGCTACTGCCGGAGGCATGGGAGCACGGGCTGCAGCACGCGCCTGTGAAGTGCTCCTTAAAGAAGGCCCGCTGGATGCGCTTATCTCAGTTGGATGGGTTGGAGCGCTTTCCTGCGGATTGAAACCGCCGCAGGCCCATGTCATCTCAGAAGTGATAGATGCACGCACAGGCGAGCGGTTTGTGACCGCATCGGGTGAAGGCCAGAGACTGCTGACGACCGGGCATGTGGTCCGTCCGGACGAAAAGCGCAAGCTTGCCCAACAGTTCCAGACTCCGTTAGTGGATATGGAAGCCGCAGCAGTAGCGCGCATCGCCCGCGAACAGCAGCTTCCCTTCTACTGCTTCAAGGCAATCTCAGACGGCTACACGGACCGCCTGCCGGATTTCAACCCATTTATCGGCCCCGAGGGCCAGATGCGCATGGCGAATTTTGTGGCGTATGCGATGCTGCATCCACAGTACTGGGGCGCGTTGATGCGATTGGGCAGAAACAGCAGCATCGCAGCCAGGAACCTTGCAGCACTCATCATGCGGCAACTTTGAAACAAGAGGATGAAATCACTTTCAGAAGAAAACGCCAAGGATGCGAGGGGCACTCGGAGATCGGCCTTCCGGGACTGGATGTAGAACGTCGCGCCGGACAGCGTTGGCAGAAAATCCCGGCCGTGGTCTACACCTGTGATTCTGTGATGATGCCTGCCACAACGATGAGCGAGATGGAGATGAGCATTTCGACTGCCACGATGGCCGTGTAAGGAATGATGCCATCGCGCCAGGAAACCGGAAACGGTCAGTATCGAATATCGATACTTTCTCTCTCGTCGCTGCTCCGCTCCCGTATATCCCAGAAACGCCGCAACCCAATACTTGCCCGTCTTGTCCGCAACGATACGGAACGCAGTCCATAGCCGACCATCTCGCCGAACCCTGCCACAAAGCCTACGAATGTCGCGCTTGCGCCAAGAGAGCCGAGAAATGGCCTATGATGCTTCGAGCGCCCTGCGTTCGAGTCACTTGCTTCGGAGACCGAGTTTCTCATCGAGAGAAAATCGTCCGCTCCCGAAAAAGAGCAGCGAGATGAGTCCAACGAACATGCAGAAATCTGTGCGCCCATCGTGCATTGCTGCCCAGAATCCTTGTTTCAGCATCATCGGAAGCTTTGTGGTCGCGATTGCAACCGCAATGTCGATCAAAAGCGGTAAAGAGGCCCAACGAGTGAAGAACCCGACGATGAGAAGGGTTCCGCAAACAATCTCAACAACTCCGACAAAGGGTCCTGAGAATTGCGGCATCGGGATTCCGATCTTCAGAAATCGGCCGGCGCCCAGCGCTGCAGGAAACAGGAACTTCTGAATTCCCTCGGACAAGAAGACCCATCCGACAAGAACTCTGACCAGCAAGATGCCCCACGAAATGCGCGGAGAGAGAAGTCCTTCTTGAACGCTCATGCGGTTCCTCCATTTTTCGGGCGGACTAGACGTAGTCAAAAAGGCACATGAATCCAAAATCCATGTGTAACTGCTGGTGACAGTGAAAAAGGGTCATGCCAGGGTTATTGGCAATAAAGTCCACCTCAGCTTCCTGATATCCGCCAAGCATCACGACATCCTTCATGAGCCCCGACGTTGCCTGTCCGGCAATTCGGGTCAACTCAAAGCTGTGACGATGCAGGTGCACGGGATGGATGTCATCGCTGGCATTCCGCATGCGGATGCGGTAGCGCTTGCCTTCTTTGAGATGAAACAGAGGACTCGCCATCATTGCCGTGTCTGGGTAAGGTATTCCGTTGATCGTCCATTGATTGAACCCGTCGAGCGCGGCATTCCGCTTGGCGAAGGTCATCTCGAACACATCGTCGGGCTGTGCTGTCTGTTCCGCTGAATTCGCGAAGTGCAGATAATTCCAGTGAACTTGTTTCGGAGCTATCCATTGGGGCTTGCCCTGCTGCCCTGCATACTCAACGACAATGCCCATGCCGTGATGACGGTCGTCGTCGTCCATGTCACCAAGGATCCAAACGCCGGGATGGTTCATTTCAACGATTGCAGAGATTCTTTCAGCAGTTCCCAACCAGAGAACGGGTACCTGGGCCGGTTTGGGGACCGGGTTTCCATCCATTGCCACGACTGAGAATGCGTGCCCAGGAAGAGCAAGGCTTCGGATCTCCGTCGCACTTCCGTTCAAGACATGAAAAAGGACCCTCTCGCCCTGCTTTACTCGGATTGGTTCACCGTGGCCCAGCATCCGGCCGTTGATTGTGAACGTGCGGTAATTCACCTCAAATCCGTGAGGCTTGCCTTCCTTGACCGACGTTGCCATCTCTGACTCGCCGCGGTCCTTGAGTTCCTTGACTTCCTGGCCAGCAAGAAAGTCGTTCGCCATGTCTCCGCCATGGCTAAACCAGGGTTCGAATTCCTTGAGCGTGAGAAACACTTCGCGGTCGTAGTGGCCCGGGTTTTGTTTCGGCTCGATATAGACCGGACCGACTTGCCCTGTGTACTGACCTCGATTCAGATCGCCCCCGGCGCGAAGATGCGTGTGATAGAAACGCAATCCAGATGGCTGTGGGACAAAGGAAATGCGTCTCATTCCATGCGCGGGCACGAACGGGGTTCCTTCTTCTGCTGCCCCGTCTACGTTGACCGGAACGTTCTGACCGTGCCAGTGGAGTTGTTCAGGAATGTCCGTGTCGTTGTGAATCTCAACAGTGGTCTGTTCGCCTTCCCGGAATCTCAGGAGCGGGCCTGGAAACTGCCCATTGAAGGTTGTCGTGGAAACATAACGGTTCTTCCCAATTTCGATCAGTCCATTCTGAATGTGCAGCGTATACTCCGCTTTTTGACCCGCCTGTTCAGGAGCTTGTATGGATGCTTGTGCATCAAGCTGCAGGGAAGGAATCAATGCCGCAGCCGCGCCAGCCAACTTGAGGAAGTTCCGCCGCGTGGTCGAGGATGATTGCATTCTTCGCCTCCTCTCGTATGAGGAAAACAATATCGCAAGTCGGTATCGAATGTCGCGATACCTTCTCTCTCGTCGACGCTCTCTAGATTGACAGCGTTGCGCCCTGCGTGCAATTATCGAACTCCGATGATGACCTAATCGAAAAATTCAAATATGAGGCCGCTTAAAGTGAGGCAGCGACATCTTTTCGCGTATGCGGGACTTGCAATCGCGGTGGCATTGCCGACCATGCTGGCGTGCGCACAAACAGCTTCCGCACTCAGCCGTCAGGTGATGGTCGTTTAACACTGGCAATTGTCATCCAGGAGGCTGAGGCCAAATATCCGGCAATTCGCGCTGCCCAGGAACAGCAGGAAGCCGCCCGCAACGCAATTGGTGTGGCGAAGACAGCCTATCTACCTCGTGCCGATGTGCTGTGGCAGGCGAATCGCGCCACAACCAACAAACCAAACATCGCGCCCCTGCCCCAGGGAATTGTTCCGATTCCTTCTACCCCCGCGCGTGCCACTACCGGCCACAGTGATTGGAATACGCTGACCGGGGTATTGCTCGCATGGCAACCGTTTGATTTTGGAGTGCGTCACGCCCAGGTTGGCATCGCCAGGTTTGCTTATCAGTCTGCGCAACACTCCACAGATCTGAGCCGCCTGGACGTAGCATCCGCTGCTGCCGGCGCTTATCTTGACGTGGTGACGGGACACCAGATGGTGATTGTGCAGCAGGCGAACGTTGACCGCATGGAGGCGTTCGCCAAAACCGTCCACGTCCTGGTGGATAACAAACTCCGTCCTGGCGCCGACGCTTCGCAAGCCGATGCACAACTTGCTTTGGCACGAACCCAACTCATTCAGGCCCAGACACAAGAACAAGTGCGGCTGGAGGCCCTTGCAAATCTGCTGCAAACCTCTTCGCAGCAGATCGTCATTGACGGGAAGGACGTTCTCAGCACCCCCTCTGCATCCACCTTGAACGAAACGCCGATCGAGGCCCATCCACAAGCGGAACAACTGGCTGCGCTTCTTAATCAACAGAAGGAACAGGTCCATTTGCTCAATCGGTCGTATGTGCCGACCTTTACTCTGTACGGGTCTGCTTCCGGTTTAGGCGCGGGGCTTTCGAGCACAAACTCATCTCCGGTTTTCGAGGGTGGAACTTCCGGGCTGGCTCCCACTGAATTCAATTGGATGGCAGCCTTCCAGGTGACATTTCCTGCGTTTCAGATCTTTACCATCCACCGACAGACAGAACAACAGAAGGCACAGGTCCTGTCCACGCAGTCTTCCTATCAGCAGTTGCTTGGGGATTTGTCTGCTCAGGTAAAGGAGGCTAAAGCGATGCTTGATGGCGCGAGGCGCGTGGCCTCCAATACACCTGTCGAAGTGGCGGCCGCGCGCGATGCCGAAAGACAACAACGAGCGAGGTACAAATCTGGCCTGGCAACTGTTGTTGATGTTACAGCGGCAGAGGCCGCCCTCGCCCAAGCGGAGGGGGATGACGCTGTCGCACGCGTGAACATCTGGCGAGGCCTTGCCGGAGTCGCGGAGGCGCAAGGAGACTTGACGCCATTTCTTCAGTTGCTGAACAAGCAGCCGTAAACGGACTTCGCCAGGAGTAAGAATCTATGTGGCTTATTCGTGCTGCACTACGCAGACCCGTTACCGTGATCGTCTTCGCCGCCGCGCTTGCACTGTTGTCAGTGATCGCGCTCTTGCGTACACGCATCGACATCTTCCCCAGCCTTGATCTGCCCACGATTTATGTAGCGCAGCCTTACGGAGGCTTGAGCCCGCAACAGATGGAAGGGTTCATCGATTACTACTACGAGTACCACTTCCTTTACATCAATGGCATTCAAAGCGTCGAATCGCGATCAATCCAAGGGACAGGACTGATTCGTCTCAACTTTCATCCCGGAACCGACATGAGCCAGGCGCTGGCCCAGACCATTTCATACGTGAATCGCGCACGGGCCTTCATGCCTCCGGGAACCGTTTCTCCGTTCGTTATTCGGTTTGACGCGGGAACACTGCCGGTCGGATACATGGTGTTCTCAAGCCCGTCGCGCACGCTGTCTGAGATCCAGGATCTCGCGTTGAATCGGGTCCGGCCTGCGTTCGCAACTCTTCCCGGCGTCTCGTCGCCGCCTCCATTTGGCGCGAACCAACGCACCATTATCCTCAATGTCAATCCGCAGAAGATGCATGCTTACGGAATGTCTCCGGATGATGTTGTGAAGGCCCTCAGCAGCGGGAATAGCATCCAGCCGGCAGGCAATGCAGATATCGGTACAACGAACACGCTGGTCACCACGGATTCGACGGTGACGAATTACGATGATCTGCTGAATATTCCTCTGCATCTTGGCTCCGGCGCAGCAGTTTACATGCGAGACGTCGCCAGCATCTCCGATACTTCTGACATTCTTGCCGGTTACGCGCTGTTGAACGGGAAGCGTACCGTGTATATTCCGGTGACCAAGCGGCCCGACGCATCCACGATCACCGTGGTCAATGAAGTCCGAAACAGCCTCGACCGGTTCCAATCGCTGATTCCATCTGACATTAAAATTACCTACGAATTTGACCAATCCCAATACGTGCGCGCCGCACTGGGCTCGGTGCTGCGTGAAGCACTGATCGGCGCCGCATTGACCGGACTGATGATCCTGCTTTTCCTTCGCGACTGGCGATCGGCGCTGATTGTGGTCATTACCATTCCGTTTGCACTGATATCGTCTGTCGTCGCATTGAGTGTCACCGGCCAAACCATCAACATCATGACGCTCGGAGGCCTGGCCCTGGCTGTAGGCGTTCTGGTGGACGAAGGGACGGTGCTTCTCGAAAACATCCACGTACATCTTGAAGCCGGGGAGACGAAAGCGCGAGCAGTCCTACTGGCAAGCAAAGAGGTCGCCACGCCTCGGTTTCTCGCAATGATTGCTGTATTCGCTGTGTTCCTGCCTTCATTCTTCATGACCGGCCCGGCGCGCTCGCTGTTCCTGCCGCTGTCTCTGGCAGTAGGCTTCGCGATGGGTGCTTCCTATGTGCTCTCAAGTACTCTCGTGCCCGTTTTAACGAACTGGTTCTTGCGCGAGATCCATCATGAGGACAGTGCGCCCAATCACGGGAAACAAGAGAGTGAGCATGGGTTCGCACTGTTTCGCAAGCGCTTTCACGGTGTGCTTGAGCGCATCATGGACCATCCGGTGCTCCTGCTGACTGGTTACGCAGCTTTCGTGTTACTGGTCTTTCTCCTGGTCGGACCGAATCTGGCGCAGGAGATCTTTCCTTCCTCCGCGTCCCAGCAGTTCCGGCTGCGGATCGATGCCCCGGACGGCACGCGCGTGGCTGTCACGGAGGACCTGGTCAAACAGGTTCTCGGCGTAATCAGTCACGACGCTGGAGACAACAATCTCGATCTGACCCTCAGCTACATTGGAACCCAAGGATCTTCGTATCCGATTAACGCCGTCTTTCTCTGGACCAGCGGATCGCATCAGGCCGTAGTTAACGTCGGTCTAAGGCCCGGTAGTTCCATCAAGCTGGCAAATCTCGAAGAGCAACTGCGCAAAGATCTCGCGCAACAATTCCCAACCCTCCGTTTCTCCTTTGATCCTGGCGACCTGATCAGCCAGATCCTGAACTTTGGTACACCGTCATTGGCCGAAGTGGCGGTCAGCGGGCCTCAATATGCCGACGTACAGACCTACGCCGAAAAGGTGCGCGAGCATATAGCTCAGTTGAAGTCGCTGCGCGATGTTCAAATCGAGGAGCCCCTGCATTACCCCACCGTTGACGTACGAATCAATCGCGTGGTCGCGGGACAGTTGGGAGCGACTGCGGATCAGGTAGGCGCTGCCATAGGATCGGCAACCGCATCAAGCCGATTTGTTTCTCCTAATTACTGGCGCGACCCGCGCTCGGGCGTCAGTTACCAGGTGCAGGTTCAGGTACCACAGACACAGATGACGTCGATCGAGGACATCGCGAACATTCCGGTGTCGAGTTCCACCGGCGCTCATCCATTGCTCAGCCAGGTTGCGCAGTTGCGCCCTACGACAGTTCCCGGTGAACTCGACCGCATCAACGGGCTTTGGACGTTGGAAATCTCTGCCAATGTTGGCGGCAACAATCTGGGCGCAGCAGCGCGTGACCTTCGGCGAGCGATCAAGAATGCGGGCGAACCGCCGCGCGGTGTTTCTGTGACCATGCGTGGACAGGTCAACGCGCTGAGCGGGATCTTCGGCGAATTGTCTATCGGCCTCGCGGCGGCTATCGTCGTGATCTTGCTCTTGCTGACAGCGAATTTCCAATCCTTCAAACTCGCTCTGGTCGTTGTCTCAACGACCCCGGCAGTGCTGTGTGGGGTCATTTTGATGCTGTTCATTACCGGTACAACTCTGAATCTCCAGAGTTTCATGGGAACGATCATGGCCATCGGTGTCGCAGTAGCCAATGCGATTCTGCTCGTCACCTTCGCGGAACAGAATCGCAGAAACGGCGTCGAATCGCATGCGGCCGCACGTTCCGCTGCCGCTGAGCGTCTGCGTCCTGTGCTGATGACCAGCCTCGCGATGATTGCCGGTATGATTCCCATGGCGCTTGCTATCGGGCAAGGGAGCGATGAAGTAGCTCCTCTTGGCCGCTCTGTCATCGGCGGTCTGGCAGTGGCTACCCTGGCGACTCTGTTCTTATTGCCGACCATATTCGGTATCGTCCAAAGCCGCTCTCCTATCGGTTCCCGTTCCCTCGATCCAGAAGATCCCGAAAGCCGCTTTGCCCAACCTATGGAGCCCTCGAGATGAAGAGACTAGCCCGCATATCATCTTGCGCTTTAACGCTTTTAGTTCCCGTCCTGACAGGCTGCGACGGAGGAAAGCCTGCTGCGTCAAATGTGGCGCAAGCGGCTGTCTCAGTGAAAACAGTCGCTGTTGTCTCGAAGAAACTGGATGCTCCTGTGAGCCTGCCTGCTCAATTGCTGCCCTATGAGACCGTGGATGTGTATCCGAAGGTCACTGGGTTCATTGAAACCATCAAGGTTGACCGCGGCTCCCGCGTGAAGAAAGGAGATGTTCTGGTACGCCTTACCGCGCCGGAATTGGTCGCGCAGCGGTCGCAGGCCGAATCCGCACTACACGCGGCCGAGTCTCAACTTGCCTCGGCCCAGGCCAAGCTGGCAGCCGATCAAGGAACGTACCTTCACCTGGCTTCGGCGGCGAAAACGCCGGGAGTGGTCGCAGAGAACGACCTTCTGGTGGCAAATCAAACAGCCGTTGCAGACAAGGGTGCGGTCGCCGCAGCGGAAAGCAACGCCAACGCCGCTCGTGACGCGCTGCGCAGCGTGACGCAGATGGAGGCTTACCTCACCATCGTGGCGCCATTCAATGGAGTGGTCACGACACGGAACCTGCATCCCGGCGCTCTCGTTGGACCTGCCTCTGGTCCAGCCGGCGCAATGCCCATTGTTCAGATTGTTGGCACAGATCGCTTGCGGCTGGTCGTGCCTGTTCCTGAAGCCCTGGTAGGAATCATGAAAGAAGGTCAGGCAGTCAGCTTTACAGTACCAGCCTACCCGGGACAGAGCTTCCACGCACCGATTGCCAGAATCTCGCACGACATCGATGTGAACACACGTACAATGCCAGTTGAGCTTGACGTTCACAATCCGGATGGACGGCTCTCGCCTGGAAGCTTTGCTACTGTAACATGGCCCGTTCAACGAGGTTATCCGACCCTGTTCGTTCCGACGACGGCGGTCACCAGCGACCAGCAACACAGTTTTGTGATCCGTGTACGCAACGGAAAGACTGAATGGGTCACAGTTCAAACTGGGCAGGTAGTAAACACCGAGGTGGAAGTGTTCGGCCGCCTCCAAGCAGGAGACGCTGTCGTGCGCACCGCTTCCGATTCGATTCGTGACGGGCAAGAAGTGAGCACAGAGGCAGCAAAGCAATAACCACGATCTTAATTCGGCTTTGCCCGAGAGTGATGACACAATGACTTCAAGGGACACCAAAGGACGAAATCAAGAGCTCTACATCGGGCTCGTACGATTGCACGTTTTGCATCACGCAGCAGATGGCCCAATCTTCGGTCTCGGCATCATCGAGGAACTTGGCCGGCATGGATATCGGCTAGGCCCCGGCACCATCTATCCTCTGCTTCACAGCATGGAACGCAGAGGATGGCTACGGGGAGATGCAGAGATCGTCGAAGGTCGCAAGCGCAAGATTTATGAAGCGACCACAGAAGGTCGCAGAGCGCTCAACCTCGCGCGACACCGGGTTAGAGAACTCTATGAAGAGATGTTCGAACAGAGTCTCAGCTCGAACAAAAAGGCCCGGAAATGATTCTGAGCAGTCGAGATCTCCCTCAGTCCAAGGTCCGTTCTGCTGTCGGGACCATCCATATATAGCGCTCGCCATAGACGCTATCGGGTATAAACAATCACTGCCGTGTAAATTTCAACAGGAGCGGGCCGGAATACCATTCTGCTCGAACCTGGGTTTCACGCAAAACCGTGGAGACCACTTCAACGAGTAGGTCTCCTCCAGGGAAACGCCTGAGGTCTATCTGGTATTCACGGACATTCTCGGGTATAAGCTTCGGTCCTGCAAATTCTTCTACCCTGGAAACGTTGGCTGTCCAGCCGTTATTGTTCCACCATGTCCACTCAGGCCATGTTCCATTAGAGTTTTGTTTGCGTTCGCCAAGTTTGGCAGAAGCATGCAAATCCAGGTCATGGTTCACCAAAAGATCAGTAAAGCCATAATTCCCATCTGGAAAGACAACTGCTAATAACAAAAAGTGCTCATGCAGTTTACTGTAGAGAAAAACGCCGTTCGCCAGAGCAGTTTTTCTGGCGTCAGACCACTCGTCTGGCCCAACCTTCCCATCAACCATGATGGCTGACCCGCGCGGAACATTAATTATTTCTTGCCCGTGAAAAGCAGTCGTACAAAGCGCACAGAAAACAGCAAACAAAAGGCATCTCATAAAGTCTTACCTCATCGCCACATTTATGTTTGCAAGTTAATCGTCAGCTCGCGACCTGAATAATTCCCTGCTGAATTGCCACGGCGACGGCTTCTGTGCGGTCGGAAACCTCCAGCTTTTCCATAATACTGTTGACGTGATTGCGGACGGTGTTTTCGCTGATGGCGAGAGCATGACCAATCTGCTTGTTCGTAAGCCCTTTTGCGAGCATTTCAAGAATTTCCAATTCGCGGGCGGTCAGGTCTGAGCGGAGCATCCGCTCTGCAAGCCGTGCCGCAATTGGGCGAGGAATATATCTTTTTCCTGCATGGACTGTAGCAATCGCTTCAAGCATCTGGTCCTGCGAGGTGTCTTTCAGCAGATATCCCTGCGCCCCGGCCTGGATGGCGCGATAGATGTTTTCGTCGGTTTCAAAGCTGGTAAGAATGATGGTCCGTGCCGTGGTCTGGGCCTCTTTCAAAGCGCGCAGCGTATCTATGCCGCTCATTCCCGGCATACGGAGATCGAGCAATATGATGTCGGGCGTGTCCTGCTGCGCCATTGTCAGCGCCTCTTCGCCACTCGATGCTGAGCCAATCACTTCGATGTCCTTATGCGTGGCCAGCATACTTGCCAGTCCGGCCTGGACTACCGGATGGTCATCAACAATCAGAATACGGACTGCCTTGTTTTCATGCCTGTTCATGAGATGCGCTTCCTTTGGGATGTGTCTTCCATCTGAAAGCCATGCGGGCAGGCAGCGGTGCCGTTACCTGTACGCGTGTTCCTTTGTTAGGTGATGTGGCAATTTCAAGTGCAGCAGAGATGGCTGCTGCACGTCTCTTCATTCCGCGCACGCCAAAGCCTTTCTTTTCACTGCCTGCGTCATATCCAGTACCGTCATCTTCAATGACCATCTGGACAAAATCTTTCGCGTAGGCTGTAGCAATAGAGATGCGCGTAGGTGTGGCATGGCGCACCGCATTGGCGAGCGCTTCCTGCCCGATGCGGAACAGAGTGTCATTCACCCGCAAAGGAATGGGGCGAATATCTCCGGCTTGCGACACCTCGATTTCAACAGGCCCTCCATCCAGCATTTTCCTTGCGCATTGTTCAAGCATACGAGTCAGCTCCATCTGTTCGAAGGACTCGCTGCGCAGCATCATGATGTCGCGCCGCGCTTCTTCATGACTGTGGCGCACTAAATCACAGGCAAGGTCAAGTTGTTTGTGAACGGCAGGCATGTCCTCGGGCATACGATTGCGAATGGCCTGAAGCTGAAAGCCGAGTCCGGCGAAGCTCTGCGCCAAAGTGTCGTGCATTTCATGCGCAAGCATTTCGCGCTCTTCCAGGATGGCGCGCAGCCGCCACTGTTCGATCCGGCTATGGATGAACTGGCCAATAAAAAGAAGCAGCAGAAGAGCAAATCCAGCCGCCACCACATGCCGCGTATTCCACCATGGAGGTCCGGTGACCACTTCAATGTCATCGGTGGAGCGGAGCAGCAGGACAAATGGAGTGAGGTTGTTCGTATATTCGGAATCTACAACGCATACTCCACGCAGGCGCAGAAGGCTGCCCAATTTCAATTTGTTGAAGAGCAGGTCTCCGCGCCCACCGTGAACAAGCGCACGGAAAGACTGCTGGCCATCTTCAAGATTCAGAACCAGCGTATTTTGCGCGTCGCGCTCTTTGCTGAGCAGATGCCCTTCGACCTCAATGAACATCGCGGCAAATGCTCCGGTTGCAGCCTGCGATGCAGTCACGGAAACAGGCTGTACCGGCGTCCTTGCCCACAATAACTGGACTGTTGCATTTTCCAGGTTGGAATGGAAAGCCCCCGACCTTACGGTTCCTGTAGCCTGTACTTCATCACCAACTTTCAATGGAGGACTCGAGGCTGCTTTAACGGCAATGCCTCCGGTAGAGTCTTGCACATACAACGGCGCTGTCAGCGAGACAACACCCCGAATCGTAATGGGCGCGGGCTGCGAACCTGAAACCAGACGAAGGCCGCTGATGGGCTGAACATTCGTTGCTGGACGGACCTGCTGGTTTACATGCGAAGGCAGAGAACCAGAACCAAAAATTGTAATTCCATTTCCCGCTGCTCGTTCGCTCGAAAATGGCTGTCTGGTTTTGTTGCCCAGCATGGCGAGAAGATCATCTTCCGTCGCCAGCCGCGCATGAACATTGCGCCAGATTCCTCCGGCGGAATAAGACCGCAGTCCTATGCGTCCTGAAGAGAGGCAGTCCTTATCAGCCATTGCAGCGGTCGTGGTATGGCCGCCGCTCAATGGAAATGTAGCCGAAGCAACAATCTGGCACTCATAAGCGAGTAGCTTGAGGTGATACCAACGGAATGCCTGCACGCTTTCCGGCATGGGCACATTCTGGTATTCAAGCCAGCCATGGCTTGCGCGTCCGAGTGTCAGCATGTTGTCCCGCGTGCGCAGTCCAGCATAATAGCCGCTATAGGAATCCACTCCCAGTTCTTCGTCGCTTGCACGGATGATGAGTCCGGCATCGCCATCTTCTCCCAGCAGCATCACATCTGCTTCCAGAAGGTAATTTTTCCAGTAAGGAGAGCCACTCATCAGCTTGGCGCCGCGCTCGTCGGAATCGTTGCGCATTCCGCCGTCATAAACGGCCCAGGTGCCGCCGAATGCTTCCCACTCGTCGGCTTTCCCCTGCGCAAAGGAGTCATGATACGGGAGTCCATGTTTCGGGCTGTGCAAATAAAGGAGAAAAAGAAAGGCCGCCCCAGCAAGCACGGCAAGGCTGGACAAAGAGATTGCCAGCCATTTCCATATTTGCGGACGACGCTTCATTGCGCAACAAGTCCTAATATCCGCCGGATGTCAGGAGAATTCAAATTCTCCTTTGTTACCAGGCGAGGCTTGATCTTCTGAAATGGCGGCACTGGTTTACCCTGACGCTCAAGAGCAATCCATTCCACAGCGCGGCGGCCCATCTCATAGGTGTCCTCGGCAATGACGGAATCCATTTCTCCGGTCATCAGCGGCGCAAGCAGGTCTTGATCACAGCCCACGAGTTTCACGGCCCCTGCTTTGTGCAATTCACTTAATGCCGAGTATGCACCGCGAGTGGCATCCGCAGTCACGCCAAAGATGGCATTCAGGTTTGGGTTGGCTATCAATACTTCTTCCGTAATCTGCTGCTCATAAGGGACATTGAATGATCCCATTCTTTTTTCTGCGATGTGAATGGCTGGGAATTGCGCGGCGAGTGTCGCTTCAAACGCACGGACACGGTCCAGCACCCCAGCGATGTCCGGATTGATGCCAATGATGGCTACCATGCCTCTACCGTGCAGGATGGCGCCCATGCGGAGCGCTGCCATGTGTCCGGCCTCTTCATCATCGCTGACGATATATGACAACCTGCCGCCTGGTTCCAATGGAAGGGCGGAGCCAATCACTACTGTGGGAATGCCTTTGGAAACAGCGCGCCGCACCGGTGTCATCAAGGCAAGCGATTGGTCCGGCGCAAGGACCAGTCCTGCATATCTCTGATCAACAATTTTTTCCACCAGCGCGATCTGGCCCTGCACGTCATCTTCGCGTGTGGGAGCGTTCCAGTATATCTTCATGCCATGCGCGCCGGCCGCAGCTTCTGCGCCTGTGTGTTCCGGTTCCCACAAAGACATGCCTGTTGTTCGGGGAACCACTGCAATCACTGGAGGACCAGACCGGCAGCCAATCGCGAGAACAAAAAGTAGAGGGGCAGAAATTCTGCGCGCACAGGAAAGTACCATCACATTCAGAATGCACTCCGCTGCGGGTATATGGCCAGTCCATTCATACTATATGGCTATGGTCTGACTGGCCCAGGCACTGTTGACCTGCCTGCCCATATCGTCACTTTATCTAACATTTTGCAAAGAACAGTTCCCTTCCATATACGAATAGCCATAGGAGTTCTCTCTGAATGCTGAACCGCCGCGAATTTGTCTCCATGCTTGCTGCTGCATCTGCTGCTCTGAAAACGCAGGCTTCCTTTGCAGGTGCCGGCTTACCGAACGCAGCCAGCGTCACCGCAAACAGTCCGGGCGGTGGGTTTCCGCTCAGTGATTACACACCTTTTGGCTATCTGGACAATCCGTGGCACACATGGAACATGCACCAGAGCGGTGTTCTGCGCTCGCTTCCCGGAATTGGGTTCGGCCTGTATTACCCCGCAGGGCCAGGAGGATACTTCGACTATCACCGGAATGGAGTCTATGTTGCAGAACTGGCACTCGGCTTCAGAATTGGCGATCGTGTTTTTATAAACCCGGAGGATTTTCGTCCTGAACAATTGACATCTTCGCACCACAGCAAAAATATTCTTCAATACCGTTTTGAAGAAGGTGGCATCGCCATAGAAAGCAGCTTCTTTCTTGTAAATGAGGATGCTCTTGCCACGTATGTGAAGATCATCGAGCAATCGGGCCGTGCCCAGTCTATCGAAGTCCTTGCGCTGCACGCTTACCAGCTTGGAGGAAGCCAATGGTGGGGAGGCGATGGCATCGCCGGAGATTTTGATCAAGATGCAGGCGCACTCTGGATGCGATCATTTGCCGCCGGGACGGTCTTTGCGGTGACTGCGGACCTCCACCCTGTAGAACACTTCTTTTCTGCAAAAGAAGAGGACCGCCGGACATGGCTGAGTTCTAATACAAAAGCTGGAGAAAAGCTCGCCTATTCTACTCAGCCACTCTACAGTGGCATCCGTTATGGCCTTTCCCTTGCGCCTCATGCACAGAAAGAGTTTTTTATTCTCATGGCGCGCGGGGCCAATCTTCCTGCAGCCCTGAAACATGCGCGGGCTTCATTGCAGCAATGTGCCGCGGTCCTGCGGGAAAAGCTCAGTGAAGACGCATCGTTTTGGAACAGCGCCCCACGGCTGACAGGGGACTGGCCGAAGCATTGGCAGCATGGATGGGTCTATGACTTTGAAACGTTGCGAACAATGGTTCGGAGACCCATTGGTCTTTACAAGCACCCGTGGGACGCAATGCAGATCCAGGCGCCACGCAATGTGCTCGCCGAGACTTCGATGGATATGTGGGCCTTGAGCTATGCCAATCCAACTATGGCAAAGGAGGTCTTTCTAGGACAGTTCCTTGATGCGATCGAGGACAACGTCCCTTGTATGCGTGAAGATGGCGTGATGAATATGGTGGCCGCAGACGGCTCCGAATGCGGCACGGCGATTTCCTGGTGCTTTCCGTTCTTCTGCGCTGAATCCATCTATAACCGCACGCGCGACCTCGCCTGGTTGCGCCAGCTTTATCCACGCCTGAGCGCTTTTCTGCGCTGGACACTCAGGCACCGCAC
>DASRBV010000162.1:0-3873 GCA_035653455.1 Pseudacidobacterium sp.
CCCGGGAAAACCATTGGGATAAATTATGCGCGGCAGTTTTGCCGCGGCCGTGCCCACATAGCCAAGATCGGCGGTAAGATTTCCGAACTGCCGTTCGAGCCCCAGGGTCCAGGTCTCAAGCATGCCGTTGCCAAACGAGCGTTCAACGCCGGAAAGGTTCAGCGGAACAATCTGGTGCGAAGGGGAAAGCGCAGCCATATCGTGCTCATAGCGGTCTACGTCAAAAATCGTGTTCGCCGGGACCTTCTTCGTGTCGCCACTCGCAAAAATGTCCTGCCCGGAGAGCGAGTATGCACGAGGCAACTGGTTCGGGGTGATCTGAAAACCATAATGAAACTGCGCGCCTCTGGTCACGCTCAGGTGCGGATAGACAACAAACGGCGTAGATCCAGTAAGGAAATTGTCCTGCCAGATGTTCGGCGGAATCGTAGTAATGCCTCCGCCCACACGCAGATGCGCCTGTTTCGCCATCATCCAGTCAAGCTGGACGCGCGGTCCCAGACCGTCATAGTTCGTCTGATATCCAGGCTGCGGATTCACTACAAACCGCTGCACCCCATTCACATTCATGAAACCAGATGTCCGTTTCGCCCGCTCAGTAATTGGCGTATAGATCTCATACCGCAGGCCGTAATCCAACGTAAACCGATCAGAGATTTTCCATGTGTCCTGCACGTAAGCTGAAAAACTATTGCGGTTAATGGCCGCCGGACCGATATGCGCGCCACTCGAAAAATATGGCGGTGCTACTGCCACATTGTAGGAAAATGGACTGCCCGTCAGCAGAGCAGAAAGGGTGTCCGGCAGCGGATCACCGGCACGGACATCGTGTGTCCCGCTTTGCGAATGAATGTACTCGGGCGAGTACACCTGACCTCCGCCAAAGTCATACTCACCATTGACGCTGGTTCCGAAGTATGTGGTGTCGCGGTTCAGACGGACCTCGCCGCCCCATTTCCAGGCGTGTTTTCCGGCGACATAAGAGAAATTCTGCCTCGCCTGAAAAAGATTACCGAACGCCGTCATGACCGAGCCGGCAGCCGAATTGAATGCCTCAAATAGTCCATCATTAAATTTCACCGCAGGGTCCGTATGGTTCGGCGTCGGAAAGGATGGAGTGGTCCGCGTAAAGCTGATGGAAGACTCAAATGAATATCTCGGCGAGACTGTGCGCGTATACGTCAGCACCCCATTGCGCTGCCTGTCTATGTACTCGACGGCAAAACTGGGATCAATCGCTGTCTGGTCCGGGTTTGTCGTCGGGCCGTTGATATTGTCGTAGGTAAACCGCCCGAATATCTCCGACTTGTCATCCATCTTCTGGTCTATACGAATCGAAAACTGGTCGGCATTCGTGTACACCTTTGACGAAGTTGCATACGTGTGCTCTCCATATGGCCCCGCCGGATAATTTGGTAATGGGTACCGCGTCAGCACCCGCGCAATCTGCGCGTCCACCGGAACATACAGCACATCGCCAGGATACGCACTCGCATTGATGCCGGAACGCTCCTCTGCCGTCGGAACAGCCAGCACCTGCGTCGTCCCCAGCACCTGCCGGAAGCCCTGATACTCTCCGAAATAGAAGGTCTTTCCCCGCCCGTTATATAAATGTGGCAAAACCACAGGCCCGCCATTTGTAAATCCAAATTCGTTGCGCCGGAAAGGAGGTATACGCCCCACCGGCGGATGGTCAAAGTAATTGCGAGCATCCAGCGCCGAGTTACGCAAAAACTCAAAGAACGATCCATGAAAACCGCTCTTGCCCGAACGGGTAATGATATTCGTAAATCCCGCAGCGCCGCGCCCGATTTCCGCAGGCATCCATCCGGAACTTGATTGGATTTGTTCCACCGCATCCACGTTGAAGTTCGTGAATGTGCCGCCGCCCATCTCCGGATCACTCGTGTCCGCGCCATCCATGGCAAACGTTGCCTCTACGCCACGTTGGCCATTGATAGCAAACTGCTGCGTGAAGTTCGTCGCGCCGTTCACGTCGGTCATCGTCCCGGCAGCAAGCAGCAATAATTGGCTGAAGTCGCGCTTATTCAGCGGAAGCTCGCTGACTGTTTTACTTGAAAGCTGCTCGCCCCCTGTGGCCTCCTGCTGGTCTTTCTGCTCTGAAACAGAAAGCGTGCCATCTTTCGCCAATGTGATGACCACTGTCGCGTCGGCCTGCGGCACAAGTGGGGTTCCGCTGTCGAATGATTTCGCATCCATCTCAACCGAGAGATGATATTCATCCTGCTTCGGGTCCGGGATAGCAAAGCTTCCGTCCGCTGCGGTCGTGACTGTGCGCTTGTGGCTCCTGGCTGTCAATTGGACTGTCGCACCACTCACAGGACCGCCTCCGGCATTGCGAACCACACCTCTCCACGCCGAATGGCCTTCCTCCTTCTGCGCCCGGATGGAATGAAAAGAAACGAACGCTACCGCCAGAAATGCAACCAGCCAGATACAGTTTGCGCGCCTCACCTCGGAAAAATGCCCCGCCTTTTCTTCTTTTTTGAAACAGCATGTGCGGATTCATTATATGTGCACACGTCCGGGACAAGATGGCAGAGATGGTGAACTTCTCTATCTGGCAGGCAAACCGTTTGTTCCCCGGTATGAAATTACAAGAGGCAGCCCCCACTCAGGCCTTTCAGCTTGAATGGGGAAACCTATTTGATTACAGCGGCCAGGACGCCAGGCGGCCTCCATGTCTCGAAGAGACGTGGGATATCTCCGGAATGTCAGGATTTGCCCGCCGTAATCATGGCTTCCTTCTTCTGCACCTTGCTGTGCTTTGTTGAGTAGAAAAAGTAAATCATCAGACCAACTACCAGCCAGATACTCACAACAATCCACGTCAGTCTTGGCAGGCTCGCAATCAAGTAGAGCGCACTGATAATTCCCAGGATCGGGACCAGCGGAACTAGCGGCGTGCGGAACGGACGTTCTAACTCGGGCTGGCGCACACGCAGGATCCAGACGCCGGCCGAAACAATGGCAAAGGCCAGCAGCGTGCCCATATTCACCATGGCGCTCAGCTTATCAATGGGCAGAAGTGCAGGCAGAAATGCAACAATCGTGCCCACAACAATGTTGGAAATCCATGGAGTGCGAAACTTTGGATGGATGGCGCCGGCCCACTTCGGCAGCAGCCCATCGCGCGACATGGAATAAAATACGCGCGACTGACCCAGCAACATCACTAGCATCACCGTGCCCAGCCCAAACACAGCGCCAATCTTCACCAGAATGCCGCCCCAGCGTACTCCGGTTGCGTCAATGCCAATCGCCACCGGCTCAGCCACGTTCAGGGCTTTGTAGCTCACCAGCCCTGTCAGCGTAAGCGAAACAGCAATGTACAGGATGGTGCAGATAACCAGCGACCCGAGAATGCCGATGGGCATATCGCGCTGTGGGTTTTTCGCCTCCTGCGCGGCCGTTGAGACAGCATCGAATCCGATATACGCAAAAAAGATGGATGCAGCGCCCGCTGCAATACCGCTGATTCCATACTGTCCCGGCCCCTGCTTCGGTGGAATAAAAGGATGCCAGTTCATCCGGGCCAGATCCGGATGCTGCAACAGATAACCGATCCCCAGCACCAGGAAAATGCCGACTACTCCGACTTTGACGAAGACAATGGCCGAATTCAGGTTGGCCGATTCCTTGATGCCAATTACCAGGACAACTGTCACGACAGCAATCGCCACGAAAGCAATGATGTTGAACAGTCCGGTTACATGCGGCAGCGACGAAAAATCCACTCCCGGAGGCAAAGAAGCCTGTGGCATCCAGCGATGATCATACAGATAAATCACATTGCCGTATGTGGTCGTAAACCGCGCCAGCGAGGCCGACGGTGTAATGCCGATCTGCTCA
>DASRBV010000163.1:0-7650 GCA_035653455.1 Pseudacidobacterium sp.
GATGGCCTGTTTCTGAAGTGCGCGCGCGAAGTGGGCAAGGGCTTTCCCGAGATCACCTATGGCGAGCACATCATTGACAACACCTGTATGCAATTGGTGCTGAACCCATACCAGTATG
The DNA here is from genome assembly GCA_035653455.1 of Pseudacidobacterium sp. Classification (GTDB taxonomy): domain Bacteria; phylum Acidobacteriota; class Terriglobia; order Terriglobales; family Acidobacteriaceae; genus Pseudacidobacterium. The sequence goes on from DASRBV010000163.1 coordinate 119, forward strand.
ATGTGCTGCTGCTTGAAAACCTCTACGGTGATATCGTCAGCGATCTTTGCGCTGCCTTTGTTGGCGGACTTGGGCTGGTCCCAGGAGCAAATCTTGGCACCGAAGCGGCGATTTTTGAGGCCGTCCACGGTTCAGCGCCGGACATTGCCGGAAAAGACATCGCCAATCCGACAGCGCTGCTGCAATCGGCGGTTCTGATGCTGCGGCATATGGATGAAGATGCTGCCGCAGACAAAATCCAGTCTGCGCTCGAAAAGGTCTATGCGGAAAAAAAGACGCTCACGCGCGATGTGGGCGGTACTGCTGGTACAAAGGCCTTTGCCGACGCGGTGATTGCTGCATTGTAAATATTTCCTTGGGCACTACTGAGTTTCTTATCTGGAGAAGCACATGAAACGTTCTGTTCTCGCTGCGTCGGTTGTTTGCACTCTTCTGCTGTCGGCTTACGGATGCAGAAAACCATCCGGCGGCGAACAGACGGCCCATTATACCCAGATTGACTGGAGCACGGCAGGCACCATTTCCGGGACCATCCATTTCTCCGGGAAAATGCCTGCTCCGGTGCAGATTGATATGGCGCAGGACCCTGTGTGCAGCCTCAGTCCTGCAAATTACAGCGAGCAGTACGTGGGTAAAGATGGCGGTCTGCAGAATGTCTTTATTTATGTGAAGGACGGCCTGGGGAACAAAATCTATGCTGCTCCGGTCACCCCTGTGGTTATGGACCAGAAAGGCTGCCGCTATACCCCGCACGTCATCGGAGTGATGGTGGGCCAGCCGGTTCGCTTTACCAACAGCGACCCGACGATGCACAACGTCCACATGCTGCCCACTGTGGATTCAAACCAGGCGACAGACATCTCGCAGGGGCCGAATGGAGCGCCGGAGACGCGCGTCTTTAAAAAGCCGGAGCTGATGATTCCGGTACGCTGCAATAACCATCCCTGGATGCAGGCATTTATCAATGTTGTGGACAATCCCTTCTACGCGGTCAGCGATGCGGAAGGTCATTTTGAAATCAAAGGACTGCCGCCGGGCACATATACCGTCGTTGCCGATCATGAGGTCCTCGGCCAGCAGACAGCAACAGTCACAGTCGCCGCAAAGCAGACCGCGAAGCAGGACTTTACCTTCGCGGCAAAATAAAAGCGTTCACCCACTATAGACTGGTGGCCATGGGAACCGCTGCCGTTTCATCCACAGCTAAACGGACCACGTCAGTCTTGCTGTGGCTTGCTTTGATCGCGCAGATCGCATGGATGGCTTCGCAGGAGCTCCGTTCGCATGTCCTGTGGACCGCGATGTGGTATCCGCTTACATTCGTGATAGTTTGCCTCGCGATGGCCTGCACGAATGGACATGTTCGATGGATTGCGGCGCTATTGCGAATTCTCATCGCGCTCGCATTCCTTCAGGCCGTGGGCGATCGCTTCGGCCTTTTTGGTGGGCCGGGTACTCCGGGCGTAGCATGGGGAGATTTCGCACATTTCATCGCTTACACAGGCAAAGTCAATTCATTCATGCCTCATGCAGTCATTCCCGCACTGGCGGTGACGGCAACATTGGCTGAGGTTCTCTTTGGATTGGCCCTGCTGCTCGGTATCTGTATCCGGTATGCCACAATTGGCTCTGCTCTGCTTCTCACCGCCTTTGCCACGGCAATGACGATCTCAGGTCTGTCACAGTTCAGGTATTCCGTTTACCTGATGGCCGCTGGAGCGCTTTATCTGGCAACCGTCAACGCATCGTTCCTCAGTGTGGATGCCATCGCAGGGCGGCAAGGAAAATAGCCGGTCGGCCATTCATCTGTTCGTAAGAAACAGTTACACTATTGAGTACAGCGAACAATCCAGCCCCATCAGGACGTGGGCAGCGGTGTACATCCTCGCTGAATGGAAAGAGGCACATGCAGCGGTATCAGATTGGCATTCTGGGCGCGACCGGAATGGTCGGCCAGCGTTTTATTCAGCTTCTTGAGCGCCACCCCTGGTTTGAGGTGGTATGGCTTGCGGCCAGCGACAAGTCCTCTGGCAAGCGCTATGGCGACGCCGTAAAGTGGAAGCTCGACACTCCGTTGCCCAGGCACATCGCTGAGATGCAGGTCTCACCTGCCGCCCCGGAAGGCGCCCCTAAGATCATCTTTGCTGCGCTTGACTCTGACATCGCCCGCGAGCTGGAGCCAAAATTTGCCGCTGCCGGTTGTGCCGTCATCTCGAATTCCAGCGCCTTCCGCATGCAGGAAGATGTGCCGCTCGTCATTCCGGAAGTGAATGCTGACCATCTGCCTCTGCTCGAAAACCAGAGATGGCGCAAACAGTCCGGCGGATACATCGTCACTAACCCGAACTGCTCGGCAATTGGACTGGTGCTCGCCCTCAAGCCGCTGGAAGAACGCTTCGGAATTGAGGCGATTTTCGTCAGCACGATGCAGGCCGTCAGCGGCGCCGGATATCCTGGTGTGGCCTCACTCGATATTTTGGGTAATGTCGTCCCCTTCATCAAAAACGAAGAAGAAAAGATGCAGGAAGAAACGTTGAAGCTGCTGGGCTCTCTGAAAGGCACTCGTGTGCAGCCTCTTGACGCAAAAATCTCCGCGCATTGCAACCGCGTCGCCGTGGAAGACGGACACACCGAAAACGTGAGCATCAAGCTGCGCAAACCTGCTACACGCGAACAGATTCTTTCTGCGTGGAGCGAATTTCAGCCGCTCGCCGGACAACACCTGCCCACCGCTCCTGCTCAGCCCGTCGAGTTCATCGCAGCGGATGACCGCCCGCAGCCGAGGCTTGACCGCATGCGCGGAAATGGCATGGCCGCGGTCGTGGGACGCCTCCGCCCCTGCACTCTTTTTGACTGGAAGTTCACTGTCCTCTCGCATAACACGATTCGCGGAGCAGCGGGCGCTGCTCTGCTGAACGCAGAATTGCTGGCAACGCTGGGCAAACTTGAACCTGTGGCGGTCCCGGCATGAAGAAGCTCGTTGTCATGAAGTTCGGCGGGACCTCCGTCGAAGATGCCGTTGCCATCAACCGCACTGCAACCATCGTCGCCGGAAGGCGCAACCAGGGCGTGCAGCCCATTGTCGTTGTCAGCGCGATGGCGAAAGTCACGGACCAGTTGCTCGCCGCTGCCAATGCTGCCTCGCGCGGAGACCGCAACGGCGCGCTTGCCATTACCGCCCGTCTGCGTAGCCGGCATAAGGAAGTAGCATGCCGTCTCACTTCTCAGGCTGAAGGCAGGGCAGGAAACGGCTGTGAGGACTTTACCGGGCCGCAGCACGCCGCATCTCAGCAGTGGATTGACGCCGAGTTCGACGCGCTCGATGAAATTCTGCGCGGACTGTCGGCGGTCGGCGAGCTGACGCCGCGCATCAGCGACATGATTGTCTCCTATGGCGAGCGCCTTTCCAGCCGCATGATCGCCGAGGCTTTTACTCAGCGCGGACTCGACGGCGTCCACGTAGATGCGCGCAACTGCATCATCACTGACGCGCAGCACGGTAAGGCCATCCCGCAGGACACCCCGATTGCCGAAAGGCTGAAGGAGTACGTTCTGCCCCATGCCTATGATGGCAGGACCGTCGTGATGGGCGGCTTCATCGGCTCGACGGAGAAGGGCGTTACCACAACCCTTGGCCGTGGCGGTTCCGACTTCACCGCTGCGCTCGTCGGCGGTGGAATCCACGCCGAAGCCATCGAAATCTGGACAGACGTGAACGGTATTATGACGGCCGATCCGCGTGTCTGCCCGGATGCGCTGCGAGTCAAAACCATCAGCTTTGAAGAAGCTGCCGAGCTTGCCTATTTCGGCGCGAAAGTGCTGCATCCGGCCACCATCCTCCCGGCAGTCCAGAAGAACATTCCGGTGCTGGTGCTCAATTCGCGTAATCCTGAAAATGAAGGAACGCGCATCATCTCGCTTGCGCCAAAATGCCGCAGCCCGTTCAAATCCATTGCCGTCAAGAAGAAGGTCACGATTATTGATGTTGTCGCCAGCCGCATGCTGATGACGCACGGCTATCTGAAGGCCATCTTCGATGTCTTCGACAAGCACAAATGCCCAGTGGACCTGGTTTCTACCTCGGAAGTTAGCGTCTCGCTGACCGTGGACACTACAGAGAAAATCCCCGAGATTGCCGCCGACCTGAGCAAACTGGCCGATGTGAAGTATGAAGGCCGCAAGGCGCTGGTTTGCATGGTAGGCGAAAATATCCGCGGCCAGAACGGCATCGCCGCGCGTGTCTTCGGGGCCATCCGCCACATCAACATACGCATGATCTCCCAGGGCGCTTCGGAAATCAATATGAGCTTCATGATCGAAGAAGACGATGCCGACGAGGCCGTGCGCTCACTTCATGCAGAGTTTTTCGAAGACCCCGATCCGGAGATCTTCGACGTGGAAGCACGTAAAGGCGCAACAGCAGCAACTGCGAGGTGACCATGCTTTTTCTTGTGCTGGGCCGCGGAAAAACCGGACGCGTTGTGGCCGACGTGGCGGCTGAACACGGACACAGCGTTCGCGTCGTCGGAGAAGAAGAAAACCGCAATGCAATGGCGTTGACCGCACCTTTTCTGGCTGGCTTTGATGCAGTCATAGACTTCACCACGCCGGAGGCCGCCGTTTCCAATATGCGGGCCTGCCTTGCGAATGGCGCGCGCATGGTGGTCGGCACCACCGGGTGGTATCAGCACCTGGAGGACATGCGCTTACTGGCAGCGCGCAGGAACGCCGGCTTTCTTTACGGCACAAATTTTTCACTCGGAGTGCAGGCCGTCATTCGTCTGGCACGGGAGCTTGCAGTTTCTCTGCCGAAGTACCAGTTCAGGATTACAGAAACACATCACGTCCAGAAAAAAGACGCTCCCTCAGGGACGGCGCTTTCGCTTAAACAGGCCCTGCAATCCGCAAATCCCGCTTTGCAGGTTGAAATCGTCTCAAAGCGCGAAGGCGATGTCTCCGGCATACATGTGATTGAGGCCCGCTCAAAAGACGAGGTCATCGAATTAAAGCACGAGTCCTTTTCGCGGCGGGCTTTCGCAGAAGGCGCTGTCCGCGCCGCAGAATGGATAGCGGGCAAAACCGGCGTCTGGGACTTCAGCGAGATTGCAGGCCAGCTTTAACCGAGCAACTGCTCCAGACGGCCGGGATCGAAGCCGATCATGACCTCGTCCCCTACAACAATCGTCGGAGTAGAGCGGCTGTTCAGTTTCACCAGTTCGCGCAATGCGGAAGGGTCTGCCGTTACGTCCTTATATTCAAAGGGGACTTCGCGGGAAGTAAGAAAATGCTTGGCAGCATAGCAGGGAGGGCATCCCGGCTGACTGTAGAGAATGACACGTTTCTGAGACATAAAGCTATTCAAAAAGATGCAGGAATACCGGGCCAGGATTCAGGGCACATTTTCACGTGCCCTTGTCTTGGTAAACACTGATTTGTCCACTTGCAAGCCAAGGGTTTACAAGTAGTCAATCATCACGCTTGAAACCTTACTCATCCTGTTCGCGTAATTTTGCAATGATGCTGAAGTCTTCAAGCGTCGTTGTGTCGCCTTTGATTTCACCGCTCGTTGCCAGCTCGCGCAGCAGACGCCGCATGATCTTGCCCGAGCGCGTCTTGGGCAGCTGGTCGGTAAAACGGATGTCGTCCGGTTTGGCGAGTGCGCCGATTTCCTTTGCTACCCAGGCGCGCAGTTCTTCCTTCAGCTCCCTGGAGGGCTGATGGCCGCTTTCGAGCGTCACAAATGCGGCAACGGCCTGTCCTTTCAATTCATCCGGACGGCCTACGACTGCTGCCTCGGCGACTTTCGGATGCGCCACCAGCGCAGACTCGACTTCCATCGTACCCAAACGGTGTCCGCTGACGTTCAGAACGTCGTCCACGCGGCCCATCAGCCAGAAGCAGCCGTCTTCGTCCACACGCGCGCCGTCTCCGGTAAAGTACGAGCCGGGAATCTCTGACCAGTAGGCTTTTACATAGCGCTCGGGATCATTGAAAATGGTCCGCGCCATGGAAGGCCACGGCTTGCGAATCACGAGCAGTCCGCCATGGCCTGCGGGAACAGGCTGGCCCTCTTTTGTAACTACTTCAGGCACAATTCCAAAGAAGGGCCGAGTAGCAGAGCCTGGTTTGGTGGGCACGGCACCGGGAATGGGTGCAATCATGATGCTGCCCGTCTCTGTCTGCCACCATGTGTCCACAATAGGACAGCGTCCTTTGCCAATCACTTCGCGGTACCACATCCAGGCTTCCGGATTGATCGGTTCGCCCACCGTGCCCAGCAGGCGCAGCGAGTCAAGCTTGTACTTCTGCACGTATTCATCGCCCCACTTGATGAACGCGCGAATGGCCGTCGGCGCGGTGTAGAACACCGTGACCTTATGGTCATCAATAATCTTCCAGAAGCGGTCCGCAGCGGGAAAATTCGGTGCGCCTTCATACATCAGCGTGGTCACGCCGTTCTGCAGAATTCCATACACGACATAGGAATGCCCCGTGACCCAGCCGATATCAGCCGAACACCAGTAAATGTCATCGTCGCGCAGGTCAAAGACATATTTGCTGGTCAGGTATGTCTGCACCGCATAGCCGCCTGTCGTATGGACCAGGCCTTTTGGCTTTCCTGTCGTGCCGGATGTGTAAAGAATGTAGAGCGGGTCTTCAGAGTCAAGTTCTTCCGCAGGACATTCCGGTGCGGCCTTCCCCATCAATTCATGCCACCAGTGGTCGCGGCCTGCCTGCATCTTCACCTCAGAGCCAGAGCGCCTGTAGACGACGACATTCTTCACTGTCGGGCACTGCGGCAGCGCCTCATCTACCGTGGCCTTCAGCTTCACTTCATTGCCGCGGCGATACGCTGTGTCCTGCGTAAGAATAGCAACGCACTGCGCGTCATTTACGCGGTCCACAATAGCATGGGCAGCAAATCCGCCAAAGATGACCGAATGCACGGCCCCGATGCGCGCACAGGCCAGAATCGCAATCGCCAGCTCCGGCGTCATGCCCATGTAGACGGCCACGCGGTCGCCCTTCTTGATTCCCAGTCCCTTCAGCACATTGGCAAATCGCTGCACCTCAGCATGAAGCTCGCCGAAAGTCAGCCTGCGAACTTCACCCGGCTCGCCCTCCCACAGAATGGCGACTTTGTCGCGCTTGCCGCCGAGTGCATGACGGTCCACGCAGTTGTAGCAGAGATTGGTTTTACCACCGGCAAACCACTTTGCCCACGGCTGGTTCCATTCCAGCACCTTGTTCCATGGCTTGAACCAGTGCAGATCGCGCGCTGCTTCTGCCCAGAACCCCTCCGGATCTTCCACCGAACGGCGGTACATCTGCTCATATTCAAAGATGTTTTTGATGCGGGCCTTCGCCGCAAATTCCGCAGGTGGAGGAAAAACGCGATGCTCGCGCAGGATGGAATCAAGGTGCGGATTCAGGCTGGTTGACGTAGACGCCATGCGGGCTGAAATACCTCTTTCTGACGAAAATTCTTCAGCATCCACGTTAACGGTTGCAAGCAACGAGTGGCAAGATGC
>DASRBV010000164.1:0-2194 GCA_035653455.1 Pseudacidobacterium sp.
TCATGACCTTCAGCCTGAAGATTAAAGAAGAGGCCCTGCGCCAGATGGGTCTCATCTTCAACCACGAGAATGCGTGCTGACCTGGAAGACATATAGCCACTTTATCGCGTTCATTCCATCGGAGAACGTGCGGTGGAGTCCAGCAGGCGCGGTAATTGCAGGCGGATGGTGGTGCCGCGTCCTTCGCCGGCGCTCTCCGCGATTGCGTCTCCTCCATGTTGGCGGGCAATGGAGCGGACAAGAAATAGCCCCAGTCCAGTGCCTTTGGTGCGCAGAACATTCCGCGCCGGAACGCGGTAGAACCGCTTGAAGATGCGCTTCAGATGCGCCGGAGCAATGCCAATGCCCTCATCTGAGACGCTCAGTACCACCCATGCGTCGCCTTCCAGGGCGAGCTGCACGCGCGCGCGCAGGCCATTTGGAGAATACTTCACCGCATTGTTCAGGATGTTCATGACAGCGGTCTCCAGCTCATCCGGATTGCCGCGCACGAGCATGGGCTGATCTGGATTGCTTTCAGAAAAAGTGATTGTGTCCGGCGCGAGGTGGTGCTGCAGGATGGTCGTCTCGATGCACTTTTGGGTGAGTGCGGCCATGTCGGTTTCTGTCCGTACCTGGTTGCGCGCCCGCTGGCCTACTTCGCCTGCCTTGAGTACTTGCTCGACAGTGGCCAGAAGGCGCTCACTGTCAGCCAGCATGATGCTGTAGAAATGCTGTCGCTGCTCTTCGCTCAGGGCGCGGCGCTGGAGCGTTTCCAGATACAGTCGGATGGAAGCGATAGGCGTTTTCAGTTCGTGCGTAACCGCGTTGATGAAGCTGTCATGCCGCTCATTCCGCCGGACTTCACGCACCAGAAAAATCGTATTCAGCACAACACCTGCAATTAACAGAAGAAAGAACGGGATTCCGACCAGCATCGGCCAGTCGCGGCGCCAGTTCAGGATGATCCAGCCAATATTGAGCGCAATAGCAACCCCGACCAGGCACACACCCAGCGCAATGAAAAAGATCATGGCTGGGCGGCGTCGGGTGATGCGCATCCTGGTATGGTTTATAGCAGGCAAATCCCGCATCCTGAAAGGGATATGGGGACGAATGTTTCTATGCTGCGCCGGCTGGCCTCGGGTTTTTGGGATCGTACTGCGCAATCTTCACATCGCGTGCAAGGCCCACTTTTTTAAGCAGCCAGATGCCGTAATAATTCGGGTCGAATTCATACCATTTCAGTCCGTGGCGCGCAGAGACGGGATGAGCGTGGTGGTTGTTGTGCCAGCCTTCGCCTCCGGTCAGCAGGGCCACCCACCAGTTGTTGCGCGAATCATCGCGGGTGGGGAAGCGGCGGGAACCCCACATATGCGTGGCGGAATTGACAAGCCATGTAGCGTGAAGTCCAACAATAACTCGAAGGAAGACGCCCCAGAGCATCCAGCTCCATCCTCCTATGGCGAACAGCAGCAGTCCAATCACTGTTAGTGGTACCCAGTGATATTCACTCAGCCAGACATAGAAGCGGTCTTTGGCAAGGTCGGGCGCATAGCGTGCATGGATGGCCGTTTGTGAGTGCATAGTCTCGCCGCTCAGAATCCAGCCCAGGTGCGCCCACCATCCGCCTTCTGTCGGAGTATGGGGGTCGCCCGTATGGTCAGAGAGTTGGTGATGCAGCCTGTGCGTCGCTACCCAGAAGATAGGGCCGCCCTCGAGGGCCAGAGTGCCGCATACCGCGATGCAGTACTCCACCCATTTCGGCGTCTTATATCCGCGGTGCGTCAGCAGGCGATGATAGCCCATTCCGATGCCCACGTTGACCGCAAACATGTACAGCACGATAGAAACTGCGAGCGCACTCCAGGAAAAGAAAAATAGTGCGGCGATGGCGCCAAGGTGGAAGGCGATCATGAACGATGTTGTGAGCCAGTTTGTCCTTCCGCCCTGCGCGGCACGCCCCAGCGTGGGTACTTCCGGCTTCGCGGTGTAGCGCTTGAGTGGCACTTCAGCTTCAGCAACGACGGGTTCTTCCAGTAATTCAACAGGCATTCGGAACTCAGAATCCTTGAGGAAATATCTTCCTCATTCCAACGTATCAGCGTGCCGGCATGGTGCATGTAAGACTTTTGTAATGTCGTCGTGATAGTTTGCTATCGTGCCATGAAACGAAATTTTCTGCTGCTTCTGTTGTGTTCTGCCTGTGCCGCAC
>DASRBV010000165.1:0-6882 GCA_035653455.1 Pseudacidobacterium sp.
CGATAATGCGCCACATAGTCTGAAGGGTCAATCTGAACGGCACGTTCAAGCATCTGCTGCGCCTTATCGCGCTCGTTCATCAGAAGAAGTGTTTTGGCCAATTCCGTGCAGGCGTCACCGTCATTTGGCTGCAAGGACAGAGCGCGCGATTCATGTTCATATGCGGCTTGCATGTCTCCGCGTCGTGCTGCAATTTCACCCAGCATGAGCTCGGCATGTTCGTCATTTGAATTTACAGCGAGCGCAGCCTTGAATTCAGCCTCTGCTGCGTTTTTATTGTTCTCCTCAAGAGAGTTGTACAGGACGTCTCCCAGCTCGGTATGCAGCCCCGGCAGGTTGGGATTAATTTTGATGGCCTCGCGATAGTTTGCAATGGCGGCGGTTTCATCTCCATGCCGCGCCAGCTCGCGGGCCATTACCTGATGCATCTCGGCACTATAAGGAGCGGTCAACGCCAGCGTGAGCATGGATTTGCCCGCGATGTCAGAGTTGATCCGATAGCTCATGTAGAGCAAAGAAGGGTCTGTTGGCTGGGAGGTCAGCAGTATGGAAACCGCGGCTGCGGCTTTTTCCAGGTCGCCGCCTGCCGTGTAATTGTCTATCAGCGCGCGGCCCACGTCATTCTTGAATTTTTCATCTTCCAGGTGGGGAAATGCAGCTTCAAGATCGGCGCGGCCGGCACTGGAGTCATTCAGTCTTGCTTCCGCAAGGCCAAGCAGTGCTTGTATTTTCCATAGCCCGGGATGCAACTGGACGGCAGAGCGGAGGTGCGGTGCCGCTTCTGCATAGTTCCCCTGAAAAAACAGCAGGACACCGAGATTTCCCTGCGCATCTACATTCTTTGGGTCGAGAGAAATAATGGACTGAAACTCAGGAATAGCCAGATCGGGGCGCTTTTCCTGCAAAAAGGCGTGGGCCTTCTGACTGTGCATTTCGATTTGCTGCCGAGTCGAGTTACCAATCTGGGCCGATGCGATAGCGCAAACTAAAACCAGGCCCAGATCGCAAATGATAGTTTTCTTCATATAACACAGGGTACTTTGTCCTGCAATTTGTCTTAAAATAAAAAGAGACGGCATCAAAAGCCGCCTCTTTGAGTGCATAATCTTTAACTCAGAATGTCAGATGCGTACTGAGCTGCATTGTGCGTCCTCCCACCGTAGTCGAATTGATCTGCTGAGAGAACAGGTTTTCAGGAAATGGCTGACCCGGTGCCGCGCCTGATAAAGCATTTTGCGGCACACCGAAACTGGGATGATTAAAAGCGTTCGTCGCATCGGCCCGAATCTGAAGCTTGACTTCTTCCCAGATGGAAAAAGTCTTGCCCAGTGAAAGATTAACCTGGTTCAAACCAGGACCGTAGAGGCTGTTTCGCCTTACATTACCCCACTGTCCGGCCGCAGGCTGAGCGAAAGCTGCCGGATTGTACCACTCATAAATGGTCCGGTGCTTTGGGATCGGGCTGATGCCTGTTGCATTGGGATATATCGAACCAGCCAGCGCATATGAAGGGCCGCTCGTGGTCACTGTAAATGGATTTCCGGTAGACAGAACGAGCGTGCCCGCAAGCTGCCAGCCACCAATAGCCGCATCCATCAAGCGGTTATGGTTTAGAAATGTTTTACCTATACCAAATGGAAGTTCGTATACTGCATATCCCTTGAAAGCATTCCGTACATCGAAGTTGGAACTTCCATAGTTGGCGGAAGGTTTATAAGCATTCTGATAGGGCTGATCGCCAGCGCGGCTTCCCCATCCAGATGAGTCCTGGTCATCCAACATATGTGACCACACATAATTAAAGTTAAAGCTCAGACCAGAAGTGAAGCGCTTGGTAATAGATGCCTGAAGCGAATTGTAGTTGGAAATGGCGTTGTTTGTACTTCCCGAAATACTTCCATAAATGGGATACGGGCGATCACCGCTATCGTTTGATGAAAATTTTGATTCAGGCACCTGGTTCACATCTACCGGAAACGCCAGATTCTGGCCGTGGCTTGCAACATAGGCGATTTCGCCTACCATGTTTGTACCCAGGGAACGCTGAACTGCCAAGGTCCACTGATAAATTTTGGGCACTGGGGTATGAAACTGATTGTAACTAACATCTTGCCCATTGTAGGCAGCAGGATCAGTTGAAGCAGCCACATAAGGCAGGTTTGATCCACTACCACCAAGCAGAACAACGGGAATGATTCCGTTTGTCTGATCCGTTACACTTCCCGAAGACCTGACTTCATTGCCCATTCCAGCGCCATAAGTGTCAAGGCTCCAGTTATAGGCGTAAATTCCAAAACCGCCGCGAATGGTTGTGTTCGGAGCAGGCAGCCAGGAAAATCCTACACGCGGCAAAACCGTATCGTAGACATCGGCCTGAAGGGCACCACGCCCGTGGGCCCTGGTAGAGCCATACCAGAAAGCACCGGGAGTATTGGTAGCTGGATTGATTACTTCCGGATCAAAGATCGCCATGTTGTTCTTGACCTCGTTCCAGCCATGGCGTATCTGGTAACGCAACCCGATATTCAAAGTCAGATTTGGACGTACTTTATAGTCATCTTGAATGAATATATGAGCATCTTTTAAACGGCCACCGTATTCCGGAGAAACCTGAGCATTCCAGGAATTTACCTGACCGAGCAGGAAATCCGCATAGTTCAGACCAGTCGAAGTGTTAGGCTGTGCCACACCGTTGGCATCGAGCGTCCATTGCTGCGTATATTGCCCTGAAAAATTCATTGTCCCTGCATTGGTGTTGCCCCAGGCTGTGGAGTTGTCGCGGTAGACCAGCACTTCTCCACCGAAATGGAGGATGTGCTTGCCGCGGATCATAGTCACAACGTCTGATGGGTCAAAGACGTGCTCCTTGTAGACTGCATTTGAACTGGGTTGGATCCAGGCATATGGATACGGTGGCCCAAACTGGATTGCAGGAATCGTATCCGCCTTGGCGAATTGCCAGCCAAGTTTCCCCGGATACCCTTTACCTAAGGACAAATCGGCAAAGAAGTTCCCTTGCCATGTATAGCCGAGACGTGCCTCATTAATAGTTGTGGAACTGATATTCCATACATCCGTAATCTGCGCATTGTTATTGTCTACATCGCCGGACTGACATCCAATGGGACAGGCCGTTACTGAATTGGGATAGATGACGGGCGTGTCGCTCTGCGTGTCGGACATCGTCAAGCGATTATTCGGTGTGATGTCGTAATCGAGGCGGCCAAAGTATTTTCTATAAGGGGTAGATTGAGGAAGACTCGAATAGAAGTTGTTCTGTAACAAACCAACCGAGTTCAGGCTTCCAGGAACAAACTTGCCTCCCGGGATGTGATTGGAAGGCGTTGGATAAAACTGCTGAAATGCTGCAGCAACTTTATCGAACATTGCCTGTGGAATAGCATTTGATCCGTACTCTTCCAGGAAGGATTTGCGAATCGGATAAGGGTTGCCTTTTGCATCATGCCCAATCGTCTGCGTTGTCGGGTCATAAATTAATGGCTGGCCTGTGAAGTCTCCGCTCATGACTGCTGTTGTGGGGACCGTATTAAAAGAATTACTTGCTGATCCATGGTCTACAATCTGGTCGTAGTTAAAGAAGAAGAACATCTTCCGCTTGAGGATTGGACCACTGATGGAACCGCCAAATTCGTTGTAACGAAGGAAGGGAACCGTTACCTTGTTTCCGAAGCCATAATTTGCAGCATTTAGAGCGTCATTCTGAAAATAGTCATAGGCTGAACCATGGAATTGGTTTGTACCCCCCTTGCTAATCTGGTTGAAAATAATTCCGCCGATACCGTATTGTGCTGAAAATGTAGAAGTATTGACCTGCAATTCCGAGACTGTTTCGAAGATCGCCGGATTGGCATTTTGACTGTGCGACAAAGTCGTGGAAGCACCGTCGGCGAGGATGTTGCTATAAGGAAGATTTCCATTGATGGCCACTTCCTGGCCAGGATTCGCTGCTCCCTGACTTCCGTTAGGAGTTCCGGATGCCCCTGGCAGGAGGATCGTGAAATTTTCCCAGCTTACACCGGAAGCGCTGGCTACCTGGGGCATTTGAGCCATGGATTTAGCGTCCAGAGTAGTCACCTGCTCGCCTGATTCTGTCTTGAGCAGCGGCACATCTGAGTTCACTACAACCGATTGAGTTGTAGATCCGATTTTCAACTGAGCATTGACTGTTGTAAAGCCAACCTGCAGTGTAATGGGGCCACGCACCAATTCATCGAAGCCATCTTTTGAAAATGTGACTTTGTAATTTCCAGCAACAATCGAGGAGGTATCATACAAGCCGTCACTGTTAGTGACAAATTCTTTCGATACACCCGTGTCCACATTCAAAACAGTTACTTTTACATCGGGAACCACGGCCCCGGATGGATCTGTTACAGTGCCACGTATGTCACCAGCGTTGGTGCTCTGTGCAAAGCCGATCGCAGTTGACAGGACGCCTGCCACTGCAATGCCTCTTAAAACTGTCTTCCACATAGAAGCCTCCTAAAATTTTCCTGTTTCGAGCGCCAGCCCTTCATCGCTGCATGGCCTGATCAGCAACGGGCCGGCTTCTTGTTTTTGCACTCTCTTTACAGACAATCGTTTGTTCCGTACTTATCGGCAATTGTCCAGGAAGGGCCGACGATGATAAAAACAATTTCGTAATACGCTTGTCAAGAAAATTATTTTTCATATAGCTTAAGACAAACATTTGTCTTCATGAAAACGAGGAAAGCACGGCCAAAATAATGATGAAAAGTACATCCCGCCGCACCTTTCTGAAACTCTCCGCCATGACCGCCGCGTCCACGGCCCTGCCTTCGTTCGCCACGGCAAACGCAGGCCCGGTGAAAGTATGGCGCACTTCAGCAGAAGAGCGCTGGCAAACACTGGAAGCGCTTGCATGGGAACCCTTCCGCGGCACCTCGCCTGTAAGCATCCGCCTCATCCCTGCCCGTAAATACCAGCAGGTGCTTGGTTTTGGCGCGGCCCTTACGGATGCATCCTGCTATCTGCTGGAGCAGCTTGACGCCGGGAAGCGTAAAACAATTCTGGAAGACTGCTTTGGGCCATCGGGACTGCGGCTTTCGGTTGCGCGGACCACGATCGGTTCAAGCGACTACTCGCTGAGCGCCTATAGTTATGACGACACGCAGCAGCCTGATCCTGGACTAAAGCATTTCAGTATTGACCATGATCGCAAATACATCCTTCCGCTATTGCGCGAAGTCCAGAACGTAAATCCTGAGATGTTCTATTTCTCCTCGCCATGGAGCCCTCCTGGCTGGATGAAGGCAGGCGGTTCGCTGCTTGGCGGTTCCATGCGCAGCCATTACTTTGACGCCTATGCCCAGTACTTTGTGAAGTTTCTTCAGGGTTATGCCGCCAACGGAGTGAAGATCGAGGCAGTTACCGTTCAGAACGAAGTGGACACTGACCAGGATGGCCGCATGCCGCAGGCGCTGTGGGGACAGGAATATGAGATGAACTTTGTAAAGGACCATCTTGGCCCCGCGCTCAAACAGGCGGGTCTGGATACAAAAATCTGGATACTTGACCACAACTACAATCTATGGGGTCGCGCTGTGGACGAGATCAGTGATCCTGATGTTTATCAATACGTGGATGGCGTCGCGTGGCACGGCTACTACGGTGATCCCTCGGCCATGACCCGCGTACACGATATGTTCCCAGAAAAGAATGCGTATTGGACAGAAGGCGGCCCCGATTACAAATCGCCAGATTACGCAACCGATTGGACAAAATGGTCCAATACCTTTACGGGAATCCTGCGTAACTGGGCGCGATGCATTGTGAGCTGGAACCTTGCCCTGGATGAGAACGGAAAACCAAACATCGGCCCATTTGATTGCGGCGGTCTCGTCACCGTCCATTCAGGAACGCATGAAATCACACGAAGTGGACAGTTCTGGGCCTTTGCGCATTATTCAAAAGTCATACACCGTGGCGCGCATATCTTTGCGTCATCGGGCGATCTGCAAAACATTTCGCATGTTGCAGCGGAAAACCCGGATGGGAGCCGTGTGTTGGTGCTTACCAATACAGAGCGCGAGCAGACAGTGCAGGTTGTATTGGAGGAACAAGCGCTCTCGCTGAGGCTACCGCCCGATTCAGTAACTACCCTTGTCTGGTGAGTCTCCGGACCTTGCTCGCTGCGTTTTCGCGTACGGGCCCGGTAGATTCACGCACGATCAACTGCGGCTTTACAGCAACCTCAGCCGGGATTGCTCCCTGCGAACGCAACCTTTGCAACAGTAGCTGTGCGGAGAGCTTTCCCATCTCGTGCAATGGCTGGCGGACCGTAGTGAGGCTCGGTGTTTGAAACGCAGCCTGTGGAACATCATCGAACCCAATCACGGAGATGTCCTGCGGCACGCGCAGTTGTGCATCGTGCAAAGCACGGATGGCCCCGATAGCGGCCATATCATTAAAACAGACAATCGCAGTAAAGCGGCGATGATGCGCCAGAAGTTTTTGCACAACAGGATAGCCCAGCTCAGGCGAAGTAAGGTCTTCCGTCAACTCGACCGTCAGTTCCGGTCTGATGGCAATGCCGAGTTCGCGCGCTGCTTTTACGATTCCCTGCCAGCGCACCTCTGAATCAGAGCTGTAAGGTTGTCCACGCATAAATGCAATGCTGCGATGTCCCAGATCACGCAGATGACGCATCGTAAGTTCGGCAGCCGTGTTGTGGTCGAGAACAACGTTGGTCACGCCAGAAATCTTACGGTGTCCGGCCACGGCCACAGCAGGTACTGCCAGCTTATGGTCCAGATGGGTGTCAATGGCAATAATTCCTTCAGCTCCGCGGCTTATCAGCATCCGCGGATACTGCTCAATCAGATCAGGGCGATGGCGATG
>DASRBV010000166.1:0-3378 GCA_035653455.1 Pseudacidobacterium sp.
AACGCGATGCTCGCGCAGGATGGAATCAAGGTGCGGATTCAGGCTGGTTGACGTAGACGCCATGCGGGCTGAAATACCTCTTTCTGACGAAAATTCTTCAGCATCCACGTTAACGGTTGCAAGCAACGAGTGGCAAGATGCCCTCGGCAAGGGCGTACAATTAGCAGAAGACAGACGAAACTGCCTGCTCGCCTGGCGGCTTTTCTTTTCGCTCCCTACGGGCACCCCACCTCACGCAGCAATCACCGGATTCCGGAGTTCATCATGCGTTCAGAACAGATTCATCGCGCGCTTGCGCAGGGATACAACCGTTTTGAAATCTGCAAGCTCGTTTCAAAAGGCGTAAAAGTCACCCACAGGCCTGGAACCAGATTCGAAGATTCGATTGGAAACGTGCTGGACCAAATCAAGCTGTCAGGGAAGCGTCACGCCCCTCCATCACAATCGGAAAATGAAGTAATTGACCCGGCGGCGTAGGCGCATCCTCGTTCGTGATATCATTAAAACACGCTCAATGATTTGGATGTGAGCCGCCTCGCCTTTTAAAATAAGGCCGCCTGCCGCAAGTACCCGCCAAAACCTTCAGCGTATTGAAGCTTTTTTCGCGTGAGCTGTGTGCTCGTGCAGAAAGCGAAACACTGTGCGGCAGAGCCGATGCAGGCCATTTACTTCAAGGACTGCAAAGCATCATTTCGGAACTTCCCTGCGTAATATTTTTCGTGTTTATGGAATGGATGAAGCCTTCCTGAACACATTTCTTCATTCTTCAAGGACAAATGAATCCATTTAACGATTTCAATCTTTCGCCTCAGCTCAAAAAGAAGCTGGCGGCAGCAAACTTTATCACTCCTACACCCGTCCAGGCCGCAGCCATTCCTCCTGCGCTCGAAGGCCGGGATATATTGGCCACTGCGCAGACAGGCACAGGAAAGACCCTCAGTTTTCTTGTCCCCATGATCGAACGGCTTGCGAGGAATCCGGGCAAGGGAATCAAAGCGCTGGTGTTGCTGCCAACACGTGAACTGGCCATGCAGGTGCAGACCGCATACAGCAAACTTGGAGCAAACCACGGGTCGGCCTTAATTGTCGGCGGTCTGGCGGAAAGGCCACAACTCGATGCCATCCGGCGTGGCGCTTCTGTGCTCATTGCAACGCCGGGGCGTCTTGAGGATTTTCTGAAACGGCGTCTGATGAGACTCGATCAGGTGCAAATGCTTGTTCTGGACGAAGTGGACCGCATGCTCGATATGGGGTTTAAGCCGGCCATCCAGCGGATTGTGTCCACGCTTCCCACGGAACGGCAGACGCTGTGCTATTCGGCAACACTCGACAAGCAGGTAAAGGAGGCCGTACATGACTATCTGCGGCAACCTGCCCGGATCGAGATCGGCTCTGTGCTCAGGCCATCTGAGAACGTGAAGCTGCGTGCCTTTGAAGTCCCCACGGCAAAAAAGCAGATGCTGCTCGAGCACCTGTTGCAGTCTGAAGAAGGCAGTTTTCTCGTGTTTGTCAGGACGAAACACGGCGCGGACCGGGTGGCCCAGAAGCTCGGACGTTCCGGCTGGCAGGCGACGCGCATCCACGGTGACCGCACGCAGGCGCAGCGCACAGCCGCTTTGCGGAGCTTTTCGCAGGGACAACACCGCGTGCTGGTGGCAACCGATGTGGCCGCGCGCGGCATTGATGTGGAGCACGTAGCGCATGTTGTGAACTACGACCTGCCCAAAGTGGCCGAAGATTTCGTGCATCGCGTTGGCCGTACAGGCCGCGCG
Organism: Pseudacidobacterium sp.; assembly: GCA_035653455.1. Lineage (GTDB taxonomy): Bacteria > Acidobacteriota > Terriglobia > Terriglobales > Acidobacteriaceae > Pseudacidobacterium. Next base: position 1,773 of record DASRBV010000166.1, read on the forward strand.
CAGAAACGCGGCGTGGCCTCTACGTTTGCTTCTCCGGAAGAGAAAGGCGAACTGCGCCGCATGGAAAAGACGCTCAGCATCCAGATGGAGCGCTTCCGCGTGAAAGAGCTGGCGACGGCATAGCTGTATCCTGGGCCTGCTTTTCAATTTCAGACCCAGGACATGAGGGCCTGTCCACACAAGCCGGACAGTAGCTTTGTGTGAACAGGCCCTTGTTATGTTCGCTGATATCGCTCCTGGTGCCATTTCCACGCCGTTTCGACGATGCTGTCCAGCGTGTCGAACTCAGGTTTCCAGCCAAGTTCGCGGCCGATTTTCTCCGAGCTGGCGATTAGCACAGCGGGATCACCGGGGCGCCGCTCAACCTCTTCCACTGGAATTGGGTGTCCGGTGACGCGACGGGCCGACTCAATCACTTCCCGAATCGAAAACCCCTGCCCATTTCCGATGTTATAGATCAGCCGGTCGCGATCAGCCAGGGCGTGAAAGGCCAGCAAGTGTGCCTTTGCCAGGTCCCAGACATGGATGTAGTCGCGGATACAGGTGCCATCTGGAGTGGGGTAGTCAGTTCCGAAGACCTTGATGCTCTTGCGCCGTCCCAGGGCCACATCCAGCACCAGCGGGATCAGATGCGATTCCGGCTCGTGGGCCTCGCCCCGGCCCTCAATGGCACCCGCAACGTTAAAGTAGCGCAGGCTGGCGTAGCGGAAGCCGTGAATGCGGTTCAGCCATGTCAGCATCTGCTCTACCAACAGTTTTGACTCGCCGTAAGCATTCGTCGGGCGCAGCGGAGCATCTTCCAGAATGGGTGTGGATTCCGGTTCACCATACACAGCAGCCGTCGAAGAGAAGACCAGCTTGTTCACGCCTCTGGACAGCATGACTTCCAGCAGTGTCAGAGTAGATGCCGTATTGTTGCGAAAGTATAGCTCCGGCTTCTTCATGCTTTCGCCTGCCTCGATCAGGGCGGCAAAATGCATCACGCCTTCAGGTTTGTGGGCGTCGAAAACTTTTTCCAGCCGGGAGCGGTCGGCAATATCTCCCTCAATAAAAACTGCCCCGGAGGGAACAAGAGCGCGGTGTCCATGACATAAATTGTCATAAATTACAGGCTCATGGCCATTTCTGAGCAACAATTCCGCAACCGTTCCGCCAACATAACCCGCGCCGCCGGTGATCAGAATTTTCAATTGTATCTCCTTGTAAATATTTAGATTAGAGGAACTACATCATCGAATTTTGCTTTTGAGAGCAGCTTAAAGATTCTTAAAGTGCATCCAAAACGGACTGAAAGTAAAGATTACACGGATGCAGGTACGAATTGCGGAGTAAGGACTACCAGGAAATTCTACCCAATTACTTGAAAGCACAAGGGATTGACTTTTCAATGAAAACTCAGGATGAGCGGTTCCCGTGAATATGAGATAGTAATCATAGCTGTAAAATATGACAGCGCCGGTGTTGTCACACTTTGGCAACTATCTTGCTATAACAAAGTGAATGAGAAATTAGAAGGCAAGATGTTCCGCCTTCCGGGCCCTGGAATTTGAAATAAGACGTTTGTTTTTTCGTCTATTTTTTTGAAGAAGGTTATTTCGGTCAACTG
>DASRBV010000167.1:0-3554 GCA_035653455.1 Pseudacidobacterium sp.
AGGCAAAGAGTCGGTCATTCCTGCGCTGGCAAACGTCAGAAGTTACCGCTACTGGGCGCTCTCGCCTGATGGTATTTACTACGTTTCAGGGAACAACAAAAACACACGCTACCTCGTAAATTTTTACGATTTCACAACGCACCACATCACTCCCATTTTTGAAATCGAGCGCCCTCTTTACAGCGGCACTCCAAGTCTCTCTGTTTCGCCCGATGGGCATTACCTTGCCTATGCTCAGGTAGATTCGTTCCATGCCAACCTAGTGCTTGCAGAAAACTGGTAGATTCAGAATGCCTCGGCCCGGGTGCTGCCCACTTCGATGGACTACCAGATGAAGCCGCCTGTGAATTGGGCCTGATAAAGTAACCATGCTCTGGGTCAAAAATCGTGGCGCCATGGTTTACATCCTCTGCCATGTACAATCAGACAGTAAGACTTGCAGCGTCTATGACACAGCAGGCAGACAAAGTAGAAGAAGTGCAGGTGGTGGCCGAGGCCATTCCTGCGGCGTGGTTGAAAACGGAGCTGGCGCGTCATCCCCAACGCCCGTATCCAATGGACTTTATCAAAAGCATCTTCACCGACTTCAGCGAGATCCATGGCGACCGTGCCTTTGGCGACGATCCGGCGATGTGCTGCGGAATGGCGCGCTTTGATGGGGAAGAAGTCATGGTCATCGGCAATCTGAAAGGGCGCACGGTGAAGGAGCGCGTTCAGCGTAAATTCGGCTCGCCCGAGCCGGAAGGGTACCGCAAGGCGCTTCGCGCCATGAGAATGGCGGAAAAATTTGGCCGTCCGGTCTTCACTTTTATTGATCTGGCCGGGGCATACCCCGGCATTGGTGCAGAAGAACGCGGACAGGCCGAGGCGATTGCGCGCAATCTTCTGGAGATGGCCCGGCTGCGTGTTCCGATTGTGGCCACAATTACGGGTGAGGGCGGATCAGGCGGTGCTCTGGCATTGGCAGTAGCAGACCGCGTTCTGATGCTGGAAAACGCAATCTATTCTGTTATTTCGCCAGAAGGCTGCGCGTCTATTATGTGGCGCGACGCATCCAAAAGGGCGCAGGCTGCCGAGGCCCTGAAGCTGACAGCCGAAGATGTGAAATCGCTTGGCTGCGTAGACGATATTGTCCCCGAGCCTCAAGGTGGAGCGCACGCTGATTCTGAAGCAGCAGCCCGTCTGCTGAAAGAAAAGCTGAAGTGGCATTTTGGTGAGGTCAAATCGCTGCCCGAAGAAGAGATGCTTCAGCGCCGCTATGAGAAGTTCCGCAATATCGCGCAGTTTTATACCGCATGAGATAGTCATTCATAGGCCAAAAGGTGCGATTTGAGGTCTGCCGGACGTTTCCGTTCCTTCAGTTGGTTCGCGATTGCGGCCATCTACTATATCTTTGCTCAGCAGGTGTCTCTCCGCGCTGCTAACGGACTCAGTTCCGGGGACTGGTTTCCGCTGGTAAACAGCCTCATTCTGCTTTTCCTGCTCCTTGTTGGATATGCAGGCATGGGGTATGCGGCACAGCACCAGCAGCAGCCGCTCAAAATCATGGGCCTTGTCCGGCGTGAGGGATGGAAGCGTGAGTTCGCCGTTGGTGCGGCGATTGGATGGGTGGGGGTGGTCGCTTGTGTTCTGCCCGTCGCTGTATTCGGCGGTCTGGTGATTACCTTCTGGAAGGGTGGACACCAGTATTTTCTCCTGCTGGTCCATCTGACGACGCTCGCAGCCCTATCTCTTGCGCAGGAGATTGCTTTTCGCGGATATCCGTTTCAGCGGTTGATGGACTCGATTGGGCCAACCCTGGCGACGTTGTTCATGCCTGTGCTCTATACGGCGATTCATATGATGAACACGGATGCGAGCGCGGCCAGCGTACTTGTCACCATTCTGCTGGGATGGCTGCTGTCCATTGCGTATCTGCGCACGCGGGCGCTCTGGGTGCCGTGGGGCATCCATTTTGCGTGGAACGCGAGCATGGCGCTTCTTTTTGGCCTTCCTGTTAGCGGAATGACTACATTCAATCCAGTGATTTCCTCGAATACTGTTGGGCCGCCGTGGCTCACAGGTGGAGACTATGGACCGGAAGGAAGTGCAATTGCAGTCATCGTAGCGCTTTTGCTGATGATTGTGCTGGTAAAGGCCACACGCGACTATGCGCACAGATACGCGCAGCCGGTCATCGTTCCTGCCGGGATGCCAGTAGACATAGACACGATGGCCCGGCGGCAGCACGAAGCGGCCATGGGCGCGGTTCCAAATCCATCGGAACCACAACTGGTACAGATAAGCCCTGCCATGCCTTCCGGGAATGGCACAACGTCTTCATCTTCATCCGAATCCGGGCCTGAAAAACCGAGATTCGTTGATGAAGAAGGAGAGAAGGTTTGAAACAGCACGCCAAGCCGCTTTTTTCTACTCAAAACGGAATTTGCACGGACTGCCGTGTAAGGACTTGCAATCGGTGATGAATCGCGCCATGCTTGTAGACCAAGAGCAAAGAGGCCCGTCATGCAGGGATTCGCAGCCCGGCGTATGTTGCGAGTTTTGGCAGGGGGGACACTATTTCTGCTTACTTTAGCAGGGAGCTCCCCGGCCCAGGTCTTCACCGTCAGCCCGGAAAAGATTGAAGGCCATTATCTGGACTTTCACCCCACGAATGTCCCTCTTCCAGCGCAACCCATTACGGAGCGAGGCCGTCAGGAACTCATTCGCTTTCTGACCGCGGAGCAGGGCTTTGCCATGCGTCCTCTGCCGCGTGCCACGCTAACACTCCATGCCAATGGAGACCTTACGCCGAGCGGCTCAGACTATGTGAATGTGATCAATGAACATGGCGTTTCTGCCAAACCGGGTGACCGTTGCGTCATCACGGACGTGAAAATCAAAGAGGACAGCATCGTCCTGCTCTTAAATGGCGGCCCTGATCCAAAGCACAAGTGGCTGCGCCATGTTTCGATTGGCATGGACCCCTATGACACTACACCAGTGGTGCAGGACAGCGGTCCAGAGCCGGTGGGCTCGCGTATTACATTGGTCTTTCCGCATCGAGTACCGGAAGTTACCGGCCAGCAGGTGGAGGCGCTACTGTCTCCGGTGCTGGGGTTTGGTGTGAAATCACCCGTAGAAGCATACACAGATACGCTGCCTCCGTGGCTAAAGAAGGCCATTCTGGACCATCATGTGCTGGTGGGCATGAGCACACAGATGGTGCTCTACACGCTTGGGCAGCCGCAGCAAAAAATCCGCGAGCGCGATGGACAGATGCCGTTCGAGGTATGGGTGTATGGAGAGGCCCCCAATCCTATCCAGTTCGTGCGCATCAATGGAAACCGCGTGATTCGTGTGGAAATTGGAGAAGTAGGCAAGCCTTTGGTTGTTCGCACACAGAATGAAATGGGCGATTACTGGAACACCGCGCCCGCACCCAATGTGCGCGAGGTGAAGATGGGAGACCAGGACCCCACAGCGATTGCGCAACAGTCTGCGCCAAAGGCACCGCCAACGCTGCGGAAACCGGGTGAAACACTTCCGACAGACAATGACAAAAACCATCCCAC
>DASRBV010000168.1:0-4846 GCA_035653455.1 Pseudacidobacterium sp.
ACATGCGGCAGCGACGAAAAATCCACTCCCGGAGGCAAAGAAGCCTGTGGCATCCAGCGATGATCATACAGATAAATCACATTGCCGTATGTGGTCGTAAACCGCGCCAGCGAGGCCGACGGTGTAATGCCGATCTGCTCAATCAGGCTCAGGAAATAGCCCGCCCATCCCGAGGCCACAGTTGCCGCGCCAAAGGCGTACTCAAGGCACAGGCACCAGCCGATGATCCATGCAACCAGCTCGCCCAGAGTGGCATATCCATAGGTGTAGGCTGACCCGGCAATCGGAATCAGCGAGGCGAACTCCGCGTAGCAGAGTCCGGCAAAGGCGCAGGTAATTCCTGCCAGGATAAAGCTCAGCGCAATCGCCGGCCCTGCATGGAGTGCGGCAGCCTGTCCGGTAAGAACAAAAATGCCGGCGCCAATCACAGCACCCACGCCGAGCGTAATCAGATTGATCGGCCCGAGTGATCGCCGGAGTGTATGCTCTCCCTCTTCAGCAGCTTCCTGCTTGAGTGTGGAGAGCGGTTTAATTGCTAACAAATTCGCCATGTACGAGCGCTTTCCCCTTCCAGCTTCAATCTTGTATTGCTGTCTGCCTGCGGCGCGACCATATCAGATAAACGGGCACGCCCAGAACAACGATAAACAAACCCGGCCACGTGTACTGCGGCTTGTAGCGCAGCAGCACCACACAGATCCACGCTGCCATAAGAATATAGACCGCTGGCAGAACTGGATATCCTACCGCACGATAAGGACGTTCGGCATCTGGCTTCCGCTTTCGCAGCACATAAAGGCAGCAAATCGTCAGAATATAGAAGATCAGCTCCGTGCAGATGATGTAATCCAGCAACTGACTATAGGATCCTGTAAGGCATAGGAAACACGTCCAGAGTGCCTGAATCACCAGCGCCCAGACAGGCGTTTTATATCGCGGATGCAACGTACTCGTGGACTGAAAAAACAGCCCGTCACGGCTCATGGCGTAATAGACGCGTGCGCCTGCCAGAATCAGTCCGTTGGCACATCCAAAGGTCGAAATCAGGATCGCGCCCGCCATCAGAAATGCGCCACTGCTTTGAAATATCTGCTCCAATGCCACTGTGGCCACGCGGTCTTCTGAAGCATATTGAATGCCGCGCGCAAATGCCGTTGCGCCATTCGGATCACCATGCAACGGCAGCGCACACAGATAGACAAAGTTCGCCGTCACATAAAGCGCAATGACGATGACCGTCCCCAGCACCAGCGAAAGCGGCAGGTTCCGCTTCGGGTTTCGAATTTCGCCCGCCGTATAAGTCACGTTGTTCCAGGCATCGGCGGAAAACAATGACCCCGTCTGTACGACAGCCAGCACCGCCAGCAGCCCAACCATTGCGATTGGCCCGCCAACACCTACCTGCACCGGATGCAGCGTATGCCACGACGCATTTTGCCAGAAATTGTGCCCAAAGTTCGCCGCAATCGCTTCCGGATTTCGTCCAAACCAGAACCCCACAACCACCAGCCCCAGCAATGCAGCCGTTTTTGCTGTTGTGAAAATGTTCTGGACCAGTGCCCCCAGTCGCACGCCAAGAATGTTGATCCCGGTCAGCAGCAGCACAATCACAATGCCGGTAAGGTTGGCCGTATTCAGGCCAATTTCCATATTGCCCAGCACCATCGGCCCGATGCGCAGCGCGGGAACATGCCCCAGATGCAACAGCCAGTGCGAAGAAGAAACTGCAGGAAAGAAAACGCCGAGAAACTTGCCAAATGCTACAACGACGGCAGCAATCGTCCCGGTCTGGATGACGAGAAAAAGCGTCCAACCAAAAAGAAAGCCCCACATAGGGCCTAATGCTTCTCTCAGATATACATATTGTCCGCCCGCTGAGGGCATCATCGCCGCCAGCTCGCCATAGCTGAGCGCGCCGATGATCGTCATCACCGCCGTGACCAACCAGGCCGCAATCAGCAACGCCGGAGAGCCGACACCGCGGCCAATCTCCGCTGGAACAATGAATATCCCTGAGCCAATCATGGAACCGACCACAATGGCCGTGGAACTGAAAAGCCCAAGCCGCTGGGCCAGGTGCGGAGTGGCAGATTGCGTCTGTGCTGGAACAGTCCGGGTACTAGTACTCACTTCTTGATGTTCTACAGAAAAAATGCAGACAAAGCCATTACTTTCTTGCAGGAAAGCCTTTGCATTTGATGGTATCAGCAAAATTTATTCAGCCAGATTCGTAGAACCGCACGCGCCTCGGATTCAGGCTCAAACCTCTCTTCCGCGGTGTCTATTTTCCCGGGTGTCTCGCTGACTTAAATCCCATCTCTCAGGAGACACCATGTTTGAAGACAGCCTGTTAGAGTCCACCGGACGCATTCGTACCCACAGCCGTTACTTCGCAGTTGGATCATTTGCATTGCAGGCCCTGTTGCTCACCGCCCTTGTGCTCTACCCGCTTGCACATCCAGCCTTGCTGCCAAAGCAGTCGCTTACGATGCTGCTGACGGCCCCGCCTTTGCCTTCAGCACCAGCAAACCTTCCAGAGCGTACAGCGGCTTCACCGGCCCGCCCTGCCTTGCTTGTCAACCCGCTCGCCATGCCATCGCGAATCCCGCAACACGCCGTCATGGTCACTGAAGCCCTACCGTCCGGGGTCGATTCCCGCTTCGCCCAAAGTAACGGATCTATACCGGGCGGAATATTTGATCTGATCGGCTCAGTACCTGGCCAACCCGTCGTGAAGCCCGCTCCGGTGAAAGGCCCCATTCGTGTCTCCTCCGGAGTAGCAGCCGGACAACTTCTCACCTCAATCCAGCCCGTCTATCCTGCCATCGCAAAGGAGGCGCACATCTCCGGAACAGTCGTCGTCCAGGCCATGATTGCAAAAGACGGGAGCATCCAGCACGTGCAAGTCATCAGCGGACCGCCACTGCTGCGTCAGGCGGCACTGGATGCCATTGCCAGGGCCCGCTATAGGCCGTTTCTCTTAAATGGAGAGCCGGTCGAAATAGAAACCACTATCAATGTGGTCTTTACAATGAATTGATTCAACGTGAATGCGCCCATGGGCCGGAAAGAAAACGATTCGCTCCGGCCCACGCGCATCGTGACATAGCTATCTCAATCATGGTGAGGCTCTCATGGGCCCCTACTTCGGTTCCGTATGGATGGCGCGCCTGCTTTTTCAGCGAGGTATGGCGGCGACCTATCTCATCGCCTTCATCGTCGTGTTTCGCCAATTCAAGCCTCTTCTTGGCGAGCGCGGCCTGCTGCCCGTGCCTGCGTACCTGAAGAACACTCCTTTCTGGAACAAACCAGGACTCTTTTGCTGGCATTATTCCGATGGCTTGCTGGACGTAGTAGCGTGGGCAGGCATCATAGTTTCCGCCTTCGCGCTGTGTGGCTTTACAGAAGCGGGCCCTCTCTGGCTTTCCGTCGGCGCATGGCTGCTCCTGTGGTTCCTGTATCTCTCCATCGTCAATGCCGGACAGACATTCTATGGCTTTGGATGGGAATCCATGTTGCTGGAGGCAGGCTTCTTTACCGCATTCTTGGGGCCTTCGCGCATGGCCCCATCTGTCCTGCCAATACTCATCCTCCGCTGGGTGCTCTTCCGTACTGAGGTTGGTGCCGGCCTCATCAAATTGCGGCATGATCCCTGCTGGCGGCAACTTACTTGCCTCTTCTATCACTACGAAACGCAACCTCTGCCCAATCCATTAAGCTGGTACTTCCACCGGCTGCCTGCGCCGTTCCACAAATTCTCAGTTCTCTTCAGCCATTTCGTGCAGATCATTGCGCCTTTCGGATTGTTTGCTCCGCAACCGATTGCTGCCATCGCCGGAGGCCTGATTATCTTTCACCAGATCTGGCTTATTGTAAGTGGTAATTATTCCTGGCTGAACTGGCTGACCGTCGTTCTTGGATTCACTGCCTTTCGTGACCCGGCATCTTTTACAACTCCGCAGCTTGCCCTGCGTCCGGTTGCATATGACCTGCTTTTGTATTTCATCACTGGGGCCACAGTATGGCTGAGTATTGAACCGGTCAAGAACCTGTTTTCAAAACATCAAGTCATGAACCGCAGCTACAACTCTTTTCATCTTGTGAATACCTATGGCGCATTCGGACAGGTGGGCAGAAAACGATATGAAATTGTCATTGAAGGTACCGACGAGTGCGTCATTACTCCATATACCCAGTGGCGGGAGTATGGCTTCAAAGCCAAACCCGGTGACCCCAAAAGAATGCCCCCACAGGTTGCGCCATATCACCTGCGGCTTGATTGGCTCGTCTGGTTTCTTCCCTTCACCGTTGCAATCACCAGCCGCGGAATTCAGGTACGGAGATACGATGTATGGTTCCTGCGGTTCATTCAGAAGCTGCTCAAAGGCGACCCGGCACTGCTCAAGCTGATAGGAAAGGACCCATTCCCCAACCAGCCTCCTGCTTTTATTCGGGCCCTTTTTTATGAATATCGCTATACCGACCGCCAGCAAAAACGCGAAACCGGAGCATGGTGGATACGTCAGCAACTCGGCATCTATCTGCCTCCGGTTTCACTTAACGATTTGAAACGTATCTGAGCTCACGGTATTCACTTCACCAGATGCAGTGTCCTGCTCCAGCGGGTCTGGTCAAAGAAGTGCAAAATAATATGCCCAATAAACGCGACTTTGTCTGCCATGGATGTCTTATCAATCTGGTTTTCCGGCGTTACAAAAGACCAGTAGACGAATAGCGGGCGTCCCACAATGTTCTCGCGAGGAACAAACCCCCAATAGCGGCTGTCCAGGCTGACGGGGCGGTTGTCTCCCATGGCAAAGTAGTGTCCGGGAGGGACCACGAGATC
>DASRBV010000169.1:0-5040 GCA_035653455.1 Pseudacidobacterium sp.
TCTTTCAGAACTTCCACGCCCGCGTCGGTCGCAAGGTGGTGGATGCTGACCACCATTGCGTGCTTCATCCGGACAGGAGTTTCATGCTGCGTCGTCTGGACGGGCTGGGCCTGCAACGAAAAAGAACAAAGATAGAAAACCGCAGAAAGGACAAACATGCGTTGGCTCATGGTTGGTGCCAGTGTAACGCGATAAAATCCATTCTGGAATGAAGTTCCGTAAGGTCCTAATCGCCAACCGTGGCGAGATCGCTCTGCGCATCATTCGAGCATGCCGGGAGTTGGGAATCGGCACCGTCGCTGTTTACTCTGACGCAGACCGTGCCGCCCTACACGTGCTTGAAGCCGATGAAGCGTACCGTCTCGGTCCTGCTCCGGCAGCGGAATCGTATCTGCGCGGTAATCTGATTCTCGACATCGCACATAAAACAAAAGCCGACGCCATTCATCCCGGTTACGGTTTTCTTTCGGAAAATGCGAATTTTGCCGAAGCGTGTGAAAAGGCCAGAGTGAAATTCATAGGGCCGCCGTCCTCTGCCATGCGCGCGCTTGGCTCTAAGACGAGCGCCCGTCAGGTGGCTGATTCCGTAAAGATGCCGCGTACGCCCGGCTCAGTGAAGGGCCTTGCTTCGCTCGAAGAAGCACATGCCGTTGCCGCAGAAATTGGCTATCCCGTCATGTTGAAGGCCGCGGCAGGCGGAGGCGGCAAGGGAATGCGCGCCGTCTTCTTTGCAAATGAACTGGCCTCTGCCTTTGCAGCAGCAGCAAGTGAAGCCGAACGCGCCTTTGGCTCTGGCGAAGTTTATCTTGAAAAGTTAGTTGAACGCCCGCGCCACATCGAGATTCAGGTGCTTGCTGATGAACACGGCAACTGTGTCTCACTTGGCGAGCGCGAATGTTCTGTGCAGCGTCGCCACCAGAAGGTGATTGAAGAAGCACCTTCGGCCATTGTGGATGAAGACCTGCGTAGCAGGATGGGGGAAGCCGCTGCGCGGTTTGCAAAATCCGCCGGATACACCAACGCAGGCACGGTCGAATTTCTTGTAGATGAAGCAAAAAACTTCTACTTCCTCGAAATGAACACGCGTTTGCAAGTGGAGCACCCTGTCACGGAGCTTGTCACGGGTCTCGATCTTGTTCATTTGCAGATTCACATCGCTCAGGGCGGCAAATTGCCGTTTAAGCAGGAAGACATCCGCCTGCGAGGACATGCGATTGAGTGCCGCATCTATGCGGAAGACCCGGAGAACGGCTTCTTTCCTTCACCAGGAAAAATCACGCGTCTACTGCAGCCCGGCGGACCGGGAATCCGCGAAGACTCGGGCATATATGAGGGGTGGGTTGTGCCGATGGAATATGATCCCATGCTCTCAAAACTGGTCGGGTACGCCCAAAACAGGAATGTGGCCATACGCAGGCTGCTGCGTGCGCTGGATGAGTATGTGATCGGCGGTATCCGGTCCAATCTCAATCTCTTTCGTACAATCCTGCGCGACCAGGATTTTCAGTCAGCGCGCATTGATACGGGTTATCTGGATCGCCTGCTGGCAGCGAAGACCATTACGCAAACCTCTGCTCCAGAGAGAGAAGAAATTGTTGCGATCGCCGCTGCTTTGTTTGAAAGTATGAAGCCAGTCAATGGCGACCCATCCAATTCACCCGTAAATGGCAGAACAAGCAACTGGAAGCAGGCCGCCCGCCGGGAGGCGCTCAGAGCATGATGGTGCAACTTGAGGTAAACGGCGAGCTACGCCGTGTTGAGCTTGTTCCCGATGAATTGCCTGGGCGGCTCCGTGCCGTTTTGGATGGCGAAAAGGAAACGGAGATTCAGGCACATTTGCTGCGCCCCGGAGTGCTTTCGCTCCATATTGCTGGAAAGGCGTATCGCTGCGTGCTTGAAGAAGGTCCGGAAGGCACGGTGATTCATTTTGCCGGAACCCGCATTCCTTATCGAATAGACGATCCGCGATCGCTGAAGTCGCGGCGGAGCAGGGCTGGGAGACATGAAGGGCCAAAGGCAGTTACTGCTCCTATGCCGGGACGCGTCATACGCGTGCTTGTCAATAAGGGCGATGAGGTACAGGCGCATCAGGGCATCGTAGTAATTGAAGCCATGAAGATGCAGAACGAGCTGAAATCCCCCAAAGCTGGACGAGTCATCGAGCTGCGCGTCCAGCCGGGGGGAACTGTGGCTGCGGGGGAAGTCCTGGCTGTCGTGGATTGAGCATGAGAGATGACGGTTGCCAGGGGCGAAGAATGGCACCCGTTGAAATGTCAGTCCTTTACAATCAAAGAGTGCAGCCCATCATTATCGCTGAGAACCTTTCAAAAAATTATCACGTTGGCAAGATTGATGTTCTGGCCCTTCGCAATGCAACGTTCAGTGTGGAGCGAGGCGAGTTTGTCAGCATTGTAGGCCCTTCGGGAAGCGGTAAGTCTACGCTCTTCTACATACTTGGAGGGCTGACTCAGCCGACTTCGGGCCGCGTCATCATTGATGGAACTGATTTCAGCGCATTGAGCGATTCCGAGCGCACAAACATGCGCAAATCAAAGATTGGCTTCGTTTTTCAGCGGTTCAACCTGTTGCCGACATTGAGCGCTCTTCAGAACATTGAGATTGCCTATGAAATCTCAGGCCGCAAGGAGCCGCTCGACCGCAACTATCTTGACCATTTGACGGACTTGCTTGGCATCCGAGGACGGCTTACGCACCGCCCGGCTGAGCTTTCCGGAGGTGAGCAGCAGCGTGTTGCCATGGCCCGCGCGCTGATTACCCATCCGGCGATCATTCTGGCCGACGAGCCGACAGGCAATCTCGACAGTAAGAACTCTGAAGCGGTGCTGGACATGCTAATGCGCTCGAACCGTGAGCTGAACCAGACCATCCTGATGATTACGCACAACCCTGAAGCGGCTGTGATCGCCGACCGTATCCTACATATGAAAGACGGAGAAGTTGTCAGCATTGAAGCCGGCAAAGGGCAGGGGCGCGTCAGCTATGTCGGATTGTAGATCTGCCTTATTTTGGCGGCACCTCAGGTGTCAGCACAATTTCCCCCAAAATTCCCGAGGGCAGCGGCTCCAGATGGTCCATGTCCTGCGGGACGAATTTCTGTCCGTAGCGCAGATTCAGCAGACGGTAGTCAGGGCGTGCCTGTCCGGCAAGCGTGTTGATGCCGGTATTCGCCACCTCAATTTCAACGTGGTTCTTGCCGGTGTGCAGGAATGATGTGACATCGAGTCTGTACGGAGGCGCCCAGATGGAGCCGGCTTTCTGCCCATTGATGCGGATGATGGCGATTTCGCGCACAGGACCCTCGAGAAGAGCATGCGTCCCTGGCTTTTTCGTATCGCTAGGGGGCGGCAGCGGGTTTCCTTCGCCAAAATCGAGAAAGATATGTTGCCCCGGCTTGAGCATCTTTGCCGGAAGATCGAAGTCACGGGTGTAAGTCGCTGTTCCTGAGTAGTAGCGTGTGTCTTCATCCTTTGTCCAGGATGCGAGGTGTTGCATCGTTTCTGTGCGATGGATGTTGTCAAATGAGACCTGCCAGTTCTGGCTCAGATCCAACTGCTTCGCAGTGTCCGGCTGGCCGTGCCATTCTGTGGGGAGCTTTTCATCATCATCACAAAAGATAAAGGCGCGTGATTCATACGGCGCAAGCGAAATCGCCGTATCACGGGTATTGGCCCGATAGCGCTTGCCGTAGAGAGCATCCCATTCCTCTGCAAATTTCCATTGCGTACGGAAGCGTGCCGTCGTTGTCACGCGATGATTGCTGGTGTTTGCGACAAAGTAGATATCTGCATTCGGCAGTTTGCGATGAATGAAGCCGATCTCCGGAGCCGGAGTGGCAAGCTGCATGTCCGGCAGAAGAAGTTTTCTGAGCTGCGTGCCGGTTTCGGATTCAGGAATTGCGCTCGGGAAGAGTTTCTGCGAAATTGCAGCGATTTGCGGAGAATCTGCATTAAACTCGCGCAAACCCGGAGCGTGCTCCGGAAGTCTGCCCACAGCAATGACCTTGCCGCCCTTTTGCGCATACTCTGCTATGACGCGATAGACCGTAAGCGGAATCCGGTCTACATGCGGCAGAATCAGCACCGGATACTGAATACCCAGCTTCTGAATCGCCGCATCATCTATGTAGTCCAGGTTATAGCCAGCATCGAGAATACTTGCTGTCAGCTCTGGTGTGACGTATTTGCGGATGTCATCGGCCAAGTCAACGTGCCCGGGAGTGAAATTGGCCTGCGCGTCATCGGTAGGCAGATAAACAGCGACATCATTGGCAGGCTTGCCTGCCCTCAGCAAAAAGCTCACGCGTTGAAGATACTGCGTGATCTCCGGCATGACGGGCCACCACGGATTGTGGTCATTAAAGACAGCGGCAGCGTAAAAAGAGTATCCCGGATCTCCGGCATATGGTGGTGAATAGGGCCAGCCGTGGCCGACAAACTGGTTGACTCCTTCGAGAAAGAAGAGGTCAGCTTCAGCCTTTATGTCGAGAGGAACGGCACGAAATGCAGGCGAGTGCAGCCATGTCCACGCTTCGGCTGAGGTGACGGGGCGGCCGTACAAATGGCTGGCCGAAGTGGCCCATCGCGTATAGGAGAAGCTGCGCCATTGCGGGCCTTCTCCTTCGGGCAGGTCTACAAGGTTATTGCTGGAAAGCGTGACAGCGGGCGCTCCGTACGTCTGCGAGCGGAAGAGAGTATGGTGCTGGTGCGCCCATGCGGTAATGGGCTGAAGATAATTCTCGTCAATTAATTCGCAGAGGGTCTGGCCCCAGTCATGGCGCACGCTCTTTGCGGTTTCATCGTTGCCGAAAAAGAGTTCGGGCAGGTATGGAGTCAAGTCGTATCCGCGACGTCTTTTGAATTGATCGAGGAAATCAGGCGTCCAGTCAGAGCCGTAGACTTCGAGACTATCGCTAAAAACGGAGTATGGCGCCTGGTCTCCAAAGGCGGTCATCAGGCGGTCGCCTACGGTGTGCAGGTGATGGTCTATGGCTGTGCGGTCGAAGTGGTCGAGGACAAAACC
>DASRBV010000170.1:0-8119 GCA_035653455.1 Pseudacidobacterium sp.
GCCTTCTTTACCTGACCTTCGGTTTTATCTTCAGCGTTGGCTTCTGGGCAAAGCCTCTGGTTAATAATGCGACGCTGCGTTGGAAGAGCACAGACCTTTCAGCAGTTGTCTGAAAAGTAGCGACAAAGAATCAGAGGTTGAGAGTGCGCAAAGTTCGATGAATTGCACTTTTTCTTTGAGGGCATAACTACCGAGCCCCTCCAGTCCGCGATAAGAGTGATTTCTCACATTGCCGAAATTCTGTCCTGGCAATCTCACGCAAAGAGTGGCATGCGACAAAATAAAGGTAGATTGTCTGCCGCTGCTCTGTGCTGCTGGCAAAGCAGGACATTCGCCGAGTGATCGCGATGCGTTACCCGAGCTGACAAAATCCATCGTCACGTTGATGGTAGTGGGCTCATTGCGAGTCGGAGAGGTCACCGCGCCCCCGTGGATTTTCGGAGCTTCCGCACAATACATTCGAGCCTGATGAGCAGTGCTGGCGCCCGGCCCGAAGTCACGCGCGAAAACATGGGCCACTCGACGGTGGATGTGACGCAGAACGTTTATAACCGCACGTGGTGGGAAGAACGAGTCGAAGCTGTGAGTTTAGCCGCCGCCAGCGTTTGGCGGGAGTTTAGACCGGGCCAGCAGCCTGCCCGATGAAAGTAAACCCTTTTGTGTAAACCCTCCTGCCCCGGCGATTTTGCAAGTTGTTGAAAAGAAATGGTCGGGGAGAGAGGATTTGAACCTCCGACCCCCTGGTCCCGAACCAGGTGCTCTACCAGGCTGAGCCACTCCCCGATGTTTTTTGTGTAAGCGTTTCTGGCGAAACGGCTTTATTATTCCTGGTTTTTACAGTGTATCAGAACATGCGAAGCCTTTCTGGGATGAAAGCATTTTCACAAATTCAGTACCCTCCATTTGCTCTATGCAGTGTCGCCGACTCGTTGCGGGTCGCGACGCCTGTAATTTCATGGCATGGTTCAGAGTATCTATGAAAATGCTACAGCAGCCCGCCTGCCTGGCGCGGATTCTATTGAAGATGGCGCGGCATCATTGACAACCTTTTTTAGGATCGTAACTTTCTCTTTTTTCAGTCCTGGCCGCTACTTGTGCATCCCATAGGGTATAGAGTCGTAGTGGGAAAAGAAGACATCTTCTAATGGCGTGTAATTTGATTCAACCAAATTACAGAGGTATACTAGGGATAATATAGGACTAATTTAGTCGTATATCTATCGGCCAATGAGAAGACAACAAGGGGGCGCGATGGGTTCTACCGTCAATGAAATTCGAGACCTGAGTCAGCAGGAGTACAAGTGGGGCTTCGTCACGGAAATTGAAGCCGAGCACGTTCCGCGCGGGCTGAATGAAGACATCATTCGCATGATCTCGGCGAGGAAGCGTGAGCCTGAATTCATGCTGGAATGGCGGCTGAAGGCGTATCGCTACTGGGCCTCGCTGGAGAAATCGCAGGCCGAGCCGAAGTGGGCCAATGTTCGATATGGGCCGATTGATTACCAGGACATTATTTATTACTCTGCGCCCAAACAGAAGCCTGGCATCAAGAGCCTCGATGAGCTTGACCCGGAAATTCTGCGCACATATGAAAAGCTTGGGATTCCCCTGGCCGAGCAACATCGCCTCGCGGGCGTGGCTGTGGATGCAGTGTTTGACAGTGTCTCTGTCGCGACGACATTTAAGGAAAAGCTGGCGGAAGCCGGAGTCATCTTTTGCTCATTCTCTGAAGCGGTAGAGAAGCATCCTGACCTGGTGCAGAAATACCTGGGCACCGTTGTTCCTTATACAGACAATTTCTTTGCTGCGCTTAACTCGGCGGTCTTTAGCGATGGCTCCTTCGTTTATGTACCGAAGGGTGTCCGTTGCCCCATGGAGCTTTCCACCTACTTCCGCATCAACGCAGCAGAGACGGGCCAGTTTGAGCGCACACTGATTATTGCCGATGAAGGCGCTTACGTCAGCTATCTGGAAGGCTGCACTGCGCCGATCCGTGATGAGAACCAGTTGCATGCAGCTGTCGTAGAACTGATCGCGCTGGACAATGCTGAGATCAAGTACTCGACAGTGCAGAACTGGTATCCAGGTGATAAGCAGGGGCGTGGCGGAATCTACAATTTTGTGACTAAGCGCGGCAAGTGCGCAGGCGTGGACTCGAAAATCTCCTGGACACAGGTGGAGACCGGCTCCGCGATTACGTGGAAGTACCCAAGCTGCATTCTGCAAGGCGACAATTCGGTTGGCGAGTTCTACTCCGTGGCGTTAACCAACAACTATCAGCAGGCTGATACGGGCACGAAGATGATCCACATTGGTAAGAACACGCGCAGCACGATTGTGTCGAAGGGCATCTCGGCTGGGCACGGGCAGAACACGTATCGCGGCATGGTGCGGATCCAGAAGGGCGCTACGGGCGCGCGCAACTATACGCAATGCGATTCGCTGCTGATTGGCGACCAGTGTGGCGCGCACACGTTTCCTTACATCGAAGTAAAGAACTCGACAGCGCACATGGAGCACGAGGCCTCGACCTCGAAGATTGGTGAAGACCAGCTCTTTTATCTGCAACAGCGTGGATTGAACCGTGAAGATGCGGTTTCTATGATCGTGAATGGATTCTGCAAGCAGGTCTTTCGTGAGCTGCCAATGGAGTTTGCTGTGGAAGCGCAGAAGCTGTTGGGCGTGAGCCTGGAAGGCAGCGTGGGTTGAGGAGACAGGGATGAGTCTGCTGGAAATTCGTAATCTGCACGCTGAAGTAGGCGGGCATGAAATTCTGAAGGGCATTGACTTGACGATCAATCCCGGCGAGGTGCATTCCATTATGGGGCCAAATGGCTCAGGCAAGAGCACGCTGGCCCAGGTACTTTCGCGGCGCGAGTCCTACAACGTCACAGAAGGTGAAGTGCTCTTTAACGGCAAAGACCTTCTGGCGATGAAGCCGGAAGAAGCTGCCTGTGAAGGCGTGTTTATGGCCTTTCAGTATCCGGTGGAGATTCCGGGCATCAGCAATGCATATTTTCTGCGCAGCGCAGTGAATGCAGTCCGGAAGTATCGGGGCCTCGATGAGCTGGACGCGATGGACTTCCTGCCGTTGTACCGCGAGCGGCTTAAGCTTCTGGAAATGGATGAGAAGCTCATGAACCGCTCAGTGAATGAAGGCTTCTCCGGCGGTGAAAAGAAGCGGAATGAAATTCTGCAGATGGCAGTGCTCGAGCCGAAGCTCGCTATTCTTGATGAAACCGACTCCGGTCTTGATATTGATGCATTGCGCATCGTGGCCCAGGGAGTGAATGCGCTTCGCAGTCCTGAGCGTTCCATGCTCGTCATTACGCACTACCAGCGCTTGCTGAATTACATAGTGCCTGATTTTGTGCACGTGCTGGTAGATGGGCGCATTGTGCGTTCAGGTGGAGCGGAGCTAGCACTGGAGCTCGAAGAAAAAGGTTACGGCTGGATTGAAGCGGAGACCTTGTCCGCCTGAAGGGAGTGAACGATGGCTGTGGAACTGGCCCAGGTTGGAAGTTATCTTGAAACCTTTACCGCGTTCACGCAAGAAACCGCTCCGGACACACCGCAATGGCTGCGTAGGCTGCGGGAAAGCGCCTTTGCGCGTTTTTATCATGCTGGGTTTCCTTCCACACGCGATGAAGATTGGCGCTTTACGAACCTTTCTGCACTGACGCGAACATCTTTTCGTCTACCGCGCAAAGTAGTTTTGACCGCCGCAGACATTGCCAACTGGCGCATGAAAGATGCAGCGGCCCAGATTGTTTTTATTGACGGGCAGTTTGTTCCGGAGCTGTTTCTGAAGGGCGCGCTGCCTGAGGGCGCGGCTGTCGGCGGATTGTGGCAGGAAATCGCAAGCGGGACAAAGGGTTTGACCGAGCACCTGGGCCGTTACATCAACATCGAGCGCGATCCGTTCTGTGCGCTTAATACGGCCTTTGTTCAGGACGGAGCTTACGTTCATGTGCGGCGTGGCACAGTTGTAGAAGCACCCATTCATCTTTTATTTATTTCGACCGCGTCTGAAACCCCTGCGATGACGCATCCGCGCAACCTCATCATCGTAGAGGAGCAGGCGCAGGTATCGATTGTGGAAGAATACGTTTCGTTTGGAGAAGAGACCCCGGCATTCTCGAATGCAGTTACAGAGCTTGTCGCGGGCGACAACGCGAACGTGGTGCATACGCTGATTGAGCGCGAGCACGTGCAGACCTTCAATTTCTCGACTCTGCGCATTGAGCAGGCGCGCAGCGCCAATGTCACATCGCACTCATTGTTGCTGGGTGGTGGATTGGTACGCAACAATGTGCATCCTGTGCTTGCGGGCGAAGGCGGCGAGTGCCTGATCAATGGCCTGTTCATTGGCAGCGGACACCAGCACCTCGACAACTACATGTTGGTGGAACATGCGAAGCCGCATTGTGCCAGCCGCCAGTTTTACAACGGCATTCTCGATGCGCAATCGCACGGCGTTTTTCACGGCCGCATCATCGTCCATAAAGACGCGCAGAAGACCGACGCAAAGCAGACCAACCGCAATCTTCTGCTTTCAGATGACGCCCAGATTGATACCAAGCCGCAACTGGAAATCTATGCAGACGACGTGAAATGCACGCACGGGGCAACCATTGGGCAGATTGAAGAAACCGCCCTGTTCTATCTGCGCTCGCGCGGCATTGCAGAAACAGAGGCGCGCAGGCTTCTTTTGCAGGCCTTTGCCGGAGAGTGCCTGGAACGTCTGAGTGCTGGCCCGCTACGCTCGTATGCTGAAGCTGCCGTGCAGGAGCGGCTGGTCGCGCTTGCCGAAGCGCCGCGCGCGCAAAGCAGTGGTGCAATTCGTGACCTGAATTGGGAGGAAGTGCAATGACTGCGCAAACTGCGGTTGCTGTGCCTGCCGGCTATGACGTGGAGAAAGTCCGCGCTGATTTTTCCGTGTTGCGAGAACAAGTCCACGGACGGCCTCTTGTCTATCTGGACAACGCTGCAACATCGCAGAAGCCGGATGCTGTGATTGACGCGATCACGAACTATTACCGTCACGACAACGCGAATATTCACCGTGGTGTGCATCTGCTTTCTCAGCGTGCAACTGAAGAGTACGAAGCTGCGCGCGAGCGCGTACAGGCCTTCCTTCATGCGCGGAAAGCACGCGAAATCATCTTTGTGCGCGGGGCCACAGAGGGCATCAACCTTGTTGCCCAGACGTTTGGACGCACCAATGTCCATGCTGGCGATGAAGTCCTGATTACGGCACTTGAACACCATTCCAACATTGTGCCCTGGCAGATTCTCTGTGAAGAAAAGGGGGCGACCCTGCGCGTTGCTCCTATCAACCAGAAGGGCGAACTGGAACTGGACGCATTTGAAGGGCTGCTTGGGCCCCGCACTAAGATCGCTGCGATTTCACACGTCTCCAATGCATTGGGAACGATCAATCCTGTTAAGCAAATGATTGAAATTGCACATGCATCGGGTGTTCCTGTGCTTGTAGATGGAGCGCAGGCGGTGCCGCATATGCCAGTGGATGTGCAGGACCTCGATTGCGATTTTTATGTCTTTTCAGGGCACAAAGTTTACGGGCCGACTGGTATTGGAGCGCTCTACGGCAAGGCGGAGCTACTCGAAGTGATGCCTCCGTACCAGGGCGGCGGAGATATGATCAGCTCCGTCACCTTCGAGAAGACCATCTACAACAAAGTTCCATATAAGTTTGAAGCGGGGACGCCGGACATCGCAGGCGTGATCGGTCTCGGAGCGGCCCTTAATTATATTGGAAGGCTCGGCATTGAAAAGATTGGCGCGCATGAACACGAGCTGCTTCAGTATGCAACTGAACGCATCGGCAAGATGGATGGCGTGCGTCTCGTTGGGACAGCGCGGCAGAAGGCCGGCGTCCTTTCCTTCGTGCTCGAAGGCATTCACCCGCACGATATCGGCACGATCCTTGACCAGGAGGGCATTGCCGTCCGAACAGGACACCACTGTGCACAGCCTGTGATGGACTTCTTTGCGGTCCCCGCGACGGTGCGCGCTTCTTTCGCCCTCTACAACACAAAGCAGGAAATTGAAGCGCTGGCGCAGGGCATCGAAAAAGTGAAGGAGATTCTGGGCTGATGGCTGAGTTGCGCGATCTGTATCAGGAAGTGATCCTTGAACATTCAAAGGCCCCGCGTAATTACCGCACGCTGGCTGCAGCCACCACCAAGGCCGAAGGGTTTAATCCGCTCTGTGGAGACCGTTGCACCGTCTATCTCTGCTTGAAAGATGATGTGATTGAAGACATTGCTTTTCAAGGCTCAGGATGCGCCATCTCGCGCGCATCGGCTTCCATGATGACACAAAGTCTCAAAGGAAAAACCACGCGCGAGGCGGAAGAACTGTACGAACGTTTTCACGGAATGGTGACAGGAGAAAACGGAGGCCACTCTTCGGATGTGGGCAAGCTGGCTGTGTTTGCCGGAGTCTCTGAATTTCCGGCGCGCGTAAAGTGCGCCACGCTGGCATGGCATACATTCAAGGCCGCGCTGCATGGCGAACAAAAGCCAGTCACCACCGAGTAGCAGGTTTATTCATGATGGACCAGATTCAACTCAATCGCGATACTGAAGTCATTGCCGTTCCAGGCGGCCAGCGCGAAACGCTTCCTGCTGGGACTCGAGTCCGCATCGTGCAATCGCGCGGCGGCAGCTTCACCGTGACGACAGAGCGATATGCCATGTACCGCATAGATGGGGCAGACGCCGATGCTCTCGGGCTTGCGCCTACCGGAGGTGCTGGCACCCAGATCCGGCAGCAGCAAGGTCCGCTGACGGAAGCAATGGTATGGGACACACTGAAGACTGTCTACGATCCCGAGATTCCGGTGAATATCGTGGATCTCGGCCTCATTTACTCCTGTGAAATTACACCACGTGAAGATGGCGGCAAGGCAGTCTCTGTGCGCATGGCCATGACCTCTCCGACCTGCGGCATGAGTAACGTGTTGAGGGCAGATGTTGAAACCAGATTGCTGCGACTGCCTGAAGTGAAAGAGACCCAGGTCGAGGTGGTCTTCGATCCACCCTGGGACCGCAGCCGCATGTCAGAAGCTGCACGGCTTCAGCTCGGTCTTGATATGGAGGAGGGCGGCCGTTCCGGATTCGTTCGTCTATCTTAGTTCTCCATTATGGTCGGGGGCTGGTGCCACCGTGCACAAAGACCGCATCTGCAAAAAGATGCGCCTTGTCCCATGGTGGCGGTACGGTGGCCATTGGCAGTTTCTGGGACCTCTCTCTGAAAGACCCCAGGTCCCCAAAAACTCTATGAGGCCAGCCGACATGGCCCGGGAGCGGCCAGAAATCGGCGGAAGACCAAGTTGCGAATTGACTTCGCCCTCAAAATCCATTACTCTAAAATCCTTGCGCAGTCCCGCGCTTGCCTGTCTGTATGTCTTTGAGGCTGGGCTCTTTCGAGCGGGAAAACCCAATCGGTTGTAACTGCGCACCCTACGCGAACAGATGATGTCCTGCCGTGGGAATTGAATGTTACCGCGGTGACGCCTTGCGTGGGCGAAGAGCGTTTCAACGCAGAGATTTGCTGGAGATAAGTAAAGATGGCGACGTATATTCCGAGCGCGAACGAGATCAACCGCAAGTGGTTCGTGCTGGACGCAAACGGCAAGACCCTGGGACGTCTGGCGACTGAAGCGGCCAGTGTGCTCAGCGGTAAGAGAAATCCGAAATATACGCCCTTTATTGATATGGGCGACCACGTAATTGTGATCAATGCGGAGAAGGTAAGGCTGACCGGACTGAAGAGCCAGAGCAAGATTTACCGCCGCTATACCGGTTTCCCGGGCGGTCTGCGCGAAGAGTCATTTGTCCGCCTGCTTGAGCGCAAGCCGGAAAAGATTGTGGAAGAGGCGATCAAGGGCATGTTGCCCAAGACAAAGCTGGGCCGCAAGATGGCGTCCAAGCTGAATGTGTATCGCGGCGACAAGCACCCGCATCAGGCCCAGAAGCCTGAGGTGCTGGAAGTAAAGGCATAGGATTCAGGTTTAAAGGATAACAATGGCAGATTTGGTCCAGTATTACGGAACGGGACGGCGCAAGGCGGCAATTGCCCGCGTTTTTCT
>DASRBV010000171.1:0-5413 GCA_035653455.1 Pseudacidobacterium sp.
ACTCCGAAGCCGGAACGGAGGGTGTGTTCTTCGCGGTCGCAGTCTTCTGCGAATCTGCCTTGATGGCAGCTTGTTCGAGCGATGCTGCCTGCGGCATGTAGGTGAGAGCCTGGTTGATCATCGGGTCCCAGGCAGCACGGACTTTCATGCCTTCCATCTGGCCAAACTCGGTTGTAAAGATTTCCGCCT
Source organism: Pseudacidobacterium sp. (assembly GCA_035653455.1). Taxonomy (GTDB): domain Bacteria; phylum Acidobacteriota; class Terriglobia; order Terriglobales; family Acidobacteriaceae; genus Pseudacidobacterium. Next base: position 190 of record DASRBV010000171.1, read on the forward strand.
TGATGTTCGTCTTGATCCAGTCCAGAGCGCTGTTGAATTCCTGGTCAGTGAATGTAATGTTCTGTGTTCCCAGAAACTGTTTGAAGTCATTGAGAACGGCATCATCTACCTGGAAATCGCGTGTGACCTTGTGGTTCGGGTCAGACAGATAGTGCCGCGCGAAATTGAAGAACGAGTAGTGCAGCGGAGACATCAGTACTTCCTGAAAGTGCGTGGACTTAGGTGTATCTATCTTGACGTCCGGCGTGATGCCGCCGCCCCCGTAAACCGTCCGTCCGGAATCCGTCAGCTTTACTTCGCGGTCCTTGTTGTCCTGCGGCTGGTCGTGATTGTAGTAGTAGTCGTACAGCGAAACGCCGCTGTAGTTGCGCTGGATGAGGCGTCCGCTGGGCGTGTAGTAATGATATGTCGTAAGCGCAAGACCGGTGTTGTCGGAAAGCTGATAAACGGTCTGCACCAGGCCCTTGCCGAAAGTCGTCTCGCCCACAATCAGTGCACGGTCATGGTCCTGCAGGGCCCCACTGACAATCTCTGCCGCCGATGCTGTTCCGTGGTTCACCAGCACCACAATGGGATAGGTCCGGCCATCATTTCCGTGCATGGCATGGTAAGTCTGCTCAGGATAAGCGCGCCCGCGCTGGGAGACGATGACCTGGCCTTTTTTCAGGAACTTGTCGCATGTGGCGACCGCTTCTGTGAGCAGGCCGCCGGGATTCGCGCGCAGATCAATGAGAAGGCCCTTCAAATCAGGGCCGAAGCTGTCAAGCGCGTCAGAAACTTCACGTCCTGTGGTCTCCTGAAATTGCGTAATGTGGATGTAGCCGATGCCCGGCCGGATCCACTCCTTGAGATCAATGCTGGGATGCGAAACTTCATCCCGCACTAGGTCAAATGTAATTGGGGCGGCAACGCCTTCGCGGGAGACCGTCAGCTTTACATGCGTCCCTTTCGGCCCTTTCAGCATGTTGGCTACCTGGTCTGAAGCCATCGAGTCGGTACTCTTGCCGTCTACCGAAACGATGATGTCGCCCGGACGAACGCCGGCCCGGTACGAGGGCGTCCCTTCATAGGGATAAATGACAACAACCTTCTGCACGCCATTGATCAGTTGCGGCTGGATCACCATGCCTACGCCGTAATACTTGCCGTGCTGCTCTTCCTTCATAGCCGCATAGGCCTTGGGGTCATAGAAGCTCGAGTGCGGATCGAGCGTGTGCAACATCTCCGGAATGGCGCCGTCGTAAATCACCTGATTCGGCTTGTCTCCGGTAAGTGGCTCGGCATAATTCTGCGCGACAATATCGTAGACATTGGTAAAAGTCTTCAGACTATCGCGGAACTGCGACTCGTCATTGCTGGACTGCGCGCCAACTTTCTGACTGACAACAAGGCCTGCAAGACCGCAGGCGGAAAAGAAAACTACGAGTGCGAAAACTGTACGGCGAGTGCGGGAAGGCATGTATCCTGGGACCCTCGAGGTGTCCTGGGGAAAGTATAGCAAGTCGGCGGGTCAGCAAGTCAGCGCGCCCTACGGGCGCTGTTAGCTCAAAAGCAGTAGCGGCTGGCGCGCCTTTTTCGGTGCTGTTGGCTTGAGAATGCCTTTCGTCAGCATTTCAAGTTAACTTCCGGATGTAAAACCGTTACTACAAAACCGCTAACCACTTCTTAGCTACCCGCCTCTTAGCCGACCCAGCGCTAACAACCTCCCTGTACGCCACGTCCAAAAACCTGACTGGTTTTTGCTGACTCGCTGGCCTTACTCTGGCCCGCTGACTCGCTTCTGTTTAGAATAATCAGCAGGCGCAACCGGAACGTTGAGGAGCAGACCCCAAAATCGCGGCGCGCACCCGAATTGAGACGTAAAACCATGAATTTCAGATTTTTACCGCTCCCAGCCGCGTTCATAGCGGGCATCGTATTATCTACCGCACCGTCTTTCGCCCAGACCCAGTCCAAACCATCTGCCCCTTCGCAGGACCTGCCTTATCAGGGCACGGTGGTGGAGCGCATTATTGCGCGCGTCAATGACCAGGTCATCACCAACTCTGACTATCAGCGCGCGCGCCAGGAACTGGAAGCCCAGGCCCGTCAGCAGGGGTGGACCCAGCAGCAGCTTTTCGAGCAGGAGCACAATCTTCTCCGCGACCTGATTGACCAGCAACTGCTGCTTTCCAAAGGCAAAGAGCTTGGCATCAGCGGAGAAACAGAGACCGTCAGGCGCCTGGATGAGATTCGCAAGCAAAACCACCTTGACAGCATGGAAGACCTGCAAAAAGCCGCCGAGGCGCAAGGTGTTTCCTTTGAGGACTTCAAGCAGCACATCCGCGAAGGCGTCATCTCTTCCATGGTCATCCGCGATGAAGTTGGCCGCCATCTTTCCGTCAGTCAGTCTGAGGTGCAGCAGTATTATGAACAGCACAAAGCTGACTTTGACCAGCCTGAACAGGTCCGCCTCAGCGAGATTCTCATCCCCACGCCGAACCCCGATGATAATGCCCAGGTAGAAACCGCGCAGAAGAAGGCAGATGATATCGAAGCAAAGCTGAAATCAGGTGCTGATTTCGCAACGCTGGCCAAGGCCGAATCCGGAGGCCCGACCGCCTCTCAGGGAGGAGATCTGGGTGAATTCAAGCGCGGTCAATTGGCCAAGGTCCTCGAAGACCAGACCTTCCCTCTGAAGCCGGGTGAATACACGCAGCCCATCCGCACCAAACAGGGCTTTGTCATTCTAAAGGTCACAGAACACACTGCCGGAGGCGTCCAGCCGCTGAAAGATGTGCAGCCGCAGGTGGAAGACGCTCTCTATCAACAGAAGATGGCCCCCGCCCTGCGTCAATATCTGACAAAGTTGCGCGAGCAGGCTTACATCGAGATTGATACTAAGGACGGCTACGAAGACTCTGCCGCCACCGCGAATGAGACGCAGCCAACCACCACTTACAGTGCCTACGTTCCTCCCATCAAGAAGAAAAAGCATGTAGAGCGCACCCGTTTCCGTCAGAAGGGCCCAAAAAAGCAGCCGCAGACCCAAACGGCAAGTACGCCTGCTCCTGCCAATGCCCCGTCACTTGCTCAGGTTCCGGGCGCAGCCACCGCAGAAGCAAATGGTCAGCAACCGGCTGCCGCGCAGCCGGCCACTGCTCCGGCCCAGAAGAACACCCAGACGGCTAGCGTCGGCGTAGAGAAACCCGGCAAGAAAGAAAAGATCCGTTTTGGTCAGGCCCCACGCGAGACCCTGCCTTATGCTCCTACCAAAACCGAAGATGCTGGCGCGGGCACCGAGACTGCCACCAATGTTGCCCAGAACGTGCAGGTGGTCGGGCCGAATGGCGAAGTAGAGAACCAGCAGCCGCAGGAGAAAAAAGAAAAATCGCGCTTCTCTGACCGTGCCAGACAGCCAAAGCAAAAAAAGTCCAAAGACAAGACCGATCCGTTTGCTCCTGCTCCGGAAACAACAGACGAACAGGCCACGCGGCAGGCACAGAGCGCGCCTCTCGGCCTGAATGGCGATACCTCCAAACCGAAGAAGGAAAAGCCCACAGGAAAGACGCGTCTTTCTGACAAAGCAAAAGAGAAGTCCACCGACCAGCAGCAGGAACAGCCCCAACCGGCCCAGCAGCCGCCTTCGCCATCTTCGCAGAAGCAATAAACTGGCGGACGCTATGAAAGAGCTCTTTATTCAGGACCTGGCGAAACTGGAAAACCAGGTCATCATCGGTTTCTTCGCCGTTGCGCAGAAGCAGTCTCGCAGCACGCGCGACGGCTCGTGTTATTACGCAATCACCATCAGTGACCGCACCGGCCAGATCGAATGCCGCATATGGGACGAGGCCGCCATCGTTGCCGGATTCGAGCAGGGCGATGTGGTCAAAGTGCAGGGACAGGTCTGCCGCTATCAGGAAAAGCTCCAGCTAAAGATAGAGAAGGTCCGTAAAGCGAAGCCTGAAGAATACGACCTCGGCGATTTTGTTCCAAAAACCGAACGCGACATCGAACAACTCTGGGCAGAGCTGAACAGCTACGTTGACAGCTTCACAAACCCACACCTGCACGCCCTGCTGCGCGCTTTTCTGGATGACCCTGAGACCGCTGCGGCCCTTAAATCCGCCCCTGCAGCCAAGGCCATGCACCATGCCTGGATCGGCGGCCTTCTCGAACACATCGTCTCGCTGATGGGCGTGGCCAGCGACATGGCAAACCGATATCCGGAGATCAACCGCGACATCCTCCTCGCCGGCGTGATGCTGCACGACATCGGAAAGCTGCGCGAACTGCGCTGGGGCACAAATTTCGACTACACCACCGAGGGCCATCTCGTAGGCCACATTACCATCGGTGTTCGCATGGTCGAGCAGAAGATCGCCGCATTGCCCGGCTTTCCCGAGGAATTGCGCATCGTGGTTGAGCACATGATCGTGAGCCATCATGGCAGATACGAATTCGGCTCACCAAAACTGCCGATGCTCCCGGAAGCCGTGATGCTGCATTACCTTGACGACCTCGACGCCAAGATGCAGACCATGCGCAGTGAATTTGTCCGCGCGGAAGCCAATGGACGCGCGCCGGGGCAGATGACAGAATGGGTTCGCGCCATGGACCGCCCGTTACTGAACACCGCGCAGTATCTGGCCCCGAAACCGGAAGAGAAACAGCCACAGACGGCATCAGAAGCAGTGCCGGAGGAAAACGATGCATTACCTGCTCAAGACGGAACCGGAAACGTACTCCTTTAGCGACCTCGAGCGCGAAGGCGAAACGGTGTGGGACGGCGTCACGAACCCTGTCGCCCTGAAGTTTCTCGGTAACATGAAACCGGGCGAAAAGCTGGTCGTTTATCATACCGGCGATGAGCGCACTGCGGTAGGCACAGCGATAGTCGTCTCTGCGGATCCCGACAACCCAAAGTCCCCTGTCGTCCGCATCAAAGCCGGAAGCAAAATCAAAACTCCGCGCACTTTATCTGAGATCAAGTCCAACAAGCTGTTTGCCGACTCGCCGCTTGTCCGGCAGGGCAGATTGTCCGTTGTTCCGCTGAATGAAGCGCAGTATGCGTGGCTCACCGGAGAATAGGCCCGATTTCGGGGCTGTTCCGGAATGGGAGCAAGTTTGGTTCCCGTGAGCAACTTTTCTCAGCATTGTTACATATCTATTGCATACTGAAAGTTGGAGGAGTCCTTGCCCCGCATCCACTTTCAGCAACAGCTGGCCGAACTGAAGGACAAAA
>DASRBV010000172.1:0-7500 GCA_035653455.1 Pseudacidobacterium sp.
GGAAGCAGTTGCTTGGAAACGACATGTGTCACCGGATAGAGGCGCGTTCCCGAACCGCCTGCCAGCACAATCCCCTTCATCATGCAGTCCGCCCCGCATAGTTGGTTTCAATCCATTTGAGATACGCACCCGAACGCACATTCTCTACCCATTCGCGGTGGTCCAGATACCACTGGACCGTCTTGCGCAGCCCGGTCTCAAATTTCTCTGCCGGCGTCCAGCCCAGCTCGCGCCGGATTTTTTCTGCGTTGATGGCATAACGGCGGTCGTGCCCGGGACGGTCTTTCACATAGGTAATCAGCTTGCGACGGCTTCCCGTCTTCTGGTCTGGCGCAAGCTCATCCAGAAGATCGCAGATAGTCGTGACCACGTCAATGTTGGCCCGCTCGCTGTTGCCGCCGATGTTGTACGTCTCGCCCAGTTTGCCATGTTCCAGCACGGTGCGAATGGCCGAGCAGTGGTCTTCTACAAAAAGCCAGTCGCGGACGTTCCTGCCATCTCCATAGACGGGAAGCGGCTTGCCTTCAAGTCCGTTCAGAATCATCAACGGAATAAGCTTTTCCGGAAACTGATACGGGCCATAGTTGTTCGAGCAGTTCGTCGTGAGCACGGGCAGGCCGTATGTGTGAAAGTACGCCCGCACCAGGTGGTCAGAAGCTGCTTTCGACGCCGCGTAAGGGCTGTTCGGCGCATAGGCCGTCTCTTCAGTAAACGCTGGATCATGCGGGCCAAGCGAGCCGTAGACCTCATCGGTTGAAACATGAAGAAAGCGAAATTGCTTCTGCTCTACTGCACCCAGTTCCATGAAATACGCCCGCGCCGCCTGCAACAGGGCAAATGTTCCAAACACATTGGTCTGGATAAAAGCGTCCGGCCCCACAATCGAACGGTCTACATGGCTTTCCGCTGCAAAATGGACAACGGCGCGCGGTCTGTGTTCGCGCAGGAGCGAGGCCACCAGCTTTTCATCCGCTATGTCTCCGTGGACGAAAATGTGGCGGCTGTCGCCCTCCAGAGTGCGCAGGTTCTCCCGGTTCCCCGCGTAAGTGAGATTGTCGAGGTTGATAACGGGAGAGCCAACGTGCCGTATCCACTCCAGCACAAAATTGGAGCCGATAAACCCCGCGCCCCCGGTAACCAGTATCGGACCAGAACGATTCTTAGCCGTCTGCATAGTCAATGACTACTGTACATCAGGGCCTCGTCCGGAAGGCTACCCCCGCCTACCGGTAGCTCCGCTGGTAGGTCCGCGTGATGCGGTCGTGCCATCCGAGATGGTCTTCATCGAAGAACGACCACAGAAAACCCAGCCCCATCGGCAAGGCCGAGAGCAGTAGCGCGCCCACACGGTTCCGCATCATTTTGCGCGTCGGATTTTCATCGTCAAAGGTGCAGAGGGCTATCTTCGCATACCGCATACCCGGCGTCGCATCGGAATAGGTGAAAAACAGCCATTGATAAAGCACAAACAGGACGCCCAGAGCGATGCTCGCTCCGGCAATCGCCGGCTTTCCTGTCGGCGGATGCGCCGTGCAGGCCACAAATACCAGCACAAAGACAAAAAACGATGCCAACACCAGCGCTGTATCCACAATCCCGGCCATCAGGCGGTCTTCCATGGAGGCCACCTTCAGCGGCAGATCGAAAAGATGGCTGTAGTTTGCCGCTGGAGCGGCGGCTTCTGCGGGCTGCATTTCCTCGGCAGGCTTCGCATCCAGCCGAATCGAGTGCCACTCCGGCAGCACAGGCTCCACGACGGGGTCCTTTGAAATGTCCTCCGGTTCAACTTCAAAGATGCGTAGTTGGGAACCTTCCGGCCCGGGATCTGCTTCGCGCAAAGGGCCTTCGGCCAGCCGCGGACGCGCCTTGCGCGGAGCAATCAGCTCGCGAGGAAACTCGATCAGCTTCGCCGGCAAAGGTTGTGGAGGCGTCACCGTGACTTCTTCGAAGGGGTCTGCCGCTTCCGCCACCATGACATGCGGGGTCTCGGCCACAGGCCCGGGCTGCGCAGCTCCGGAATCCTCTTCTTCGTGGGCCTCCAGTCCCGCAAGCGCTGCCTGCGTGGCGGCATGGGCCTGCATGGCTGCCTCGGCTGCTGCTTCCGCGGCGCGAGCGGCCGCCGCCTGCGCGGCCAGAAGCTCCTGATACGACGGGGCCTTCGAGTAGCGCTCGGCCACCCGCTCAGCCACGCTCTTTCGCCCGCCTTCGGCATGGCGCAGATCAAATCCGGGAAGCGCTGTCTGGCTTTCCGGCACACGCGTGCGCCGCGTGCGGTGCGCTGCCAGACGCGCGTTTACTTCGTCTTTCCAATTGGCGGCAGAATCAAATTGCAGGCTCGAGGTCGAAGTGCTCAATGGAGTTCCCCGTAAAAGTTAACAACCCTATATGTTCGAGGAGCGGAGGCAGCAGAGACACACCAAACCCGATACCCAGCCATGCGCGTGCTGAAGCGGCAGACATCCGGTTTGTGGAGAGCCAGAGCAGCGTGCTTTCTCCTTCTGAAGGGCAGACCCGAAGCCTGTTATGCTGAAAATTCCAGATTTGCCCCTCGTGATGAGAGCCCGCATCTTTTTGTGTATCACGCTGTTGTGCCTCTGTCATCCGCAGCTTTGGCCGCAGGCAGTGACAAACGAGTTTCCTCCGCCCTCGCAGCTCCCGCAGCTTCCGGATGCGCCCGATGTTCCCGTGGCCCGCGTCGTGCCCGCTCCGCCAGGCGGCGTCCCCGTCGAAATCCGCGCCATCTCCCAGCGCGAGAAGGACAATGTCTACACACTGGAAGGCAATGTCGTCATACACTATCGCGATTACGTCATACAGGCCGACAAAATCGTCTATAACCGCGATACGGGCGAGGTCGTCGCCGACGGCCACCTGACCCTCGATGGCAGCCCGGACAATGTCCACCTGACGGCGACCCACGGCCAAATGAACGTAGACGCGGACACGGCGCATTTCTATGACGTCATCGGCACCATCGGTTCCGGCTCCGAACGCACCCTGCCTCGCAATAAAAGGGTCTTCACCTCACCCAATCCTTTTGCCATAACAGGACGCGAACTGATCAAGCTCGGCCCGGGCAGCTACAAGGTGATAGACGGAACCATGACCTCATGCCACTTGCCCAGCCCGGACTGGCGGCTTCTCGCCAAAGAAATCAGCGTGGACAACGGCACAGCCACCGCACGCAACACTGTCTTTCAACTGCTGCATGTCCCGCTGCTATACCTGCCCTATGCCACCCATGCCGTCAACGAGGAGCAGCGCACCTCCGGCATCCTGTTGCCCATCATCGGCAACAGCACGACCAAGGGATTCATCTTCGGCGAACAGGTCTACTTTGCGCTGGGCCGCAACTCTGATCTGACCCTCGGTACGGAATACTTCTCCAAACGCGGCTTTTCCCCCATGGGCCTCTTCCGTTATCGCGGATTCGGCGAGGACTTCTTCAATGTGCGTTTCCACTCGCTGCTGGACCGTGGGCTCCCTCCCAACCACATTGACCAGGGCGGCGTAGACCTGATGATAGACGGCCGCCGCGACTGGGGCAGCCATACACGCGGCATCGTGGACGCGGAATATCTCAGCTCCTACATCTACCGTCAGGCCTTTGAAGAAAACTATGCCACCGCCATTGACTCTGAAGTGAAGTCGCAGCTGTTCGGCGTGCATGACCTCAATGGATATTCGCAAAGCCTGCGCCTGGACCGGTACCAGAGCTTCCAGAACACCAGCACCAACGCGGAAATCCGTCTCCTGCACATGCCCGAGCTAAGACTCGAAGCCGAAGACCATTACCTCGGCAACGATACCTCGCTCATGTGGGGCGGCATCGCGTCCGTAGCGGCGCTGTCGCGTTCAGAGCCTGCCAACAGCCTGAATACGGCGACCTTCCGCGCCCACTTTGTGCCGCGCGTTGATCTGTATCCGCACATCGCATTGCCCTTCCATCTCGATGGCTGGAGTTTTCGCCCAGAAGCCGCTGTACGCGAGACGTTTTACGGAAAGAGCCAGACGCCGGCACCCCTGGGCACCGTGCCATCTTTGCGCAATGCCAGCGTAGAACGGAAAGATGTGGAAGCAGGCATTGACGTTCGCCCCCCTGCCATTGAACGCGACTTCAGCGCCCCCTGGATCACCCGCCTCTTTGGCGGTGACCTGCGCCATTCCATCGAGCCGGACATCCAATACCATTACGTCGCAGGAATCTCAAAGTTCGACTCCATCCTGCGCTTTGATGATGTAGACATCGCCAGTGACACCAGCGAACTCGACTACTCTCTTACCCAGCGCCTCTTCCGGAGACATCTGCACCCGCATCCCTGCAAAGGAGACGAGGCCCTCGGGCCAGACGACCTCTGCGGAGGGGGGTCGGTGGACTGGCTCTCATGGCAGCTCGCGCAAAAATATTTCTTTAACAATACATTTGGCGGCGCCGTCACTACCGGCACGCGCAACGTGCTCGCCACCACGCTGGACCTGACCGGAATCGCCTTCCTCACCGGGCCGCGCACCTTCTCGCCCATCACCTCACGGTTGCGGATGCGCACCTCATCAGCCACCGACCTTGAGTGGGACCTGGACTACGACCCCCGCCTGGGCCGCATCACGGCAAGCAACGTGTACGCCGGATATAAATTCGGTGATTACAACTTCAATCTCGGCGAGTTTCATCTCAACGCGCCGGAGGCCCCGGCCACCGTCGGCCAGGGCGCACAGACCACAAGCATCATTTCCAATTACGAGCAGCTTCGCCTCACCGCCAGCTATGGCTCTTCTACCAAGGCCGGACTGAGCGCCGGCGGCACCCTGGGTTACGACTTTGTCCAGAACCAGTTGCAGTACGGCGCCATCCAAAGCGCCTGGAACTGGGACTGCTGCGGCCTGAGCCTTGAAGTCCGCCGCTACTCGCTGGGTGCGGTGCGCGATGACACCCAGTATCTCTACAGTTTTACGCTCGCCGGAGTCGGCTCTGCCGGAAGCCTCCGTCGCGCCGTGCGCATCTTCTGATTTATGGACATTAAGGCACACTGGCAGGGCATCTACGGCACAAAGTCGCCTGACAGTGTCAGTTGGTATGCACCACATCTTGAGATGTCCCTGCGGTTGATAAATCACGCGAATCTCAGCCGTGATGCGTACATCCTCGATGTAGGTGGAGGCGCGTCCACACTGGCCGATGATCTATTGACGCAGGGATACAAGCATATCGCGGTACTTGATATCTCAGAAGCTGCACTGAATATCTCTCGGAAAAGGCTGGGCGAACAAGCGGGCCGTATCCGGTGGATCGCAGGGGACGTGACCTCAACTCAATTGCAGGAGCATGCCTATGACCTATGGCATGACCGCGCCGTCTTCCATTTCCTGACAACACCGGAGCAGCGCGCCGCCTACATTCGCCAATTGCTTCACACACTGAAGCCAGGCGGACACCTCGTTCTTGCTACATTTGCTTCTTGTGGCCCTGAAAGATGCAGCGGCCTGGAGGTCGTCCGCTATAGCACTGACTCGCTCGCGCGAGAACTCGGCGAAAATTTTTACCTCATGGAAAGCGCAGAGGAAGACCATATCACCCCTTCCGGTGCGAAACAGCCTTTTCTTTATTGCCGCTTTCAGATCGTCTAACGAATGAGATAATCAAGGTGTAGATTTCTCCCCTCTGGGAAAGGTGGTTTTCTTGCTTCGGACCCGCTTCTTTTTTGGCTGCCTCGCATTGCTGCTGGCGGCTGGCTGCAAAGCGCAGGACAATCCCAACGACCTCAATAACGCGAAAATAGACCGCCGTATCGAGGTCCTGGTGCGCTCGCAGCTCAATGTTCCTCAGGATTGGAAAGTGAACATCGGCCCGCGCTCGAAAAGCGATGTTCCGGGATTTGACGCTGTGCCGATCACGTTCTCTTCCATGAGCGACTCTTCAAAGCAGCAGACCCTGAATTTTCTGCTCTCAAAGGACGGTAACACCCTCGCGCGCCTCTCCAAATGGGACTTGAGCAGGAACCCAGCCGACCTGATTTCGACAGCCAATCGCCCCGTCCGCGGAAACCCTGATGCCAAAGTCACCATCATCAACTTCGATGATCTCGAATGCCCTTACTGCGCGCGCATGCACGCTCAGCTTTTTCCGGACACGCTGGACCGCTACAAGGGACTGATCAAAGTGGTCTATAAAGACTTTCCGCTGGTTGAAATCCACCCGTGGGCGCTCCACGCCGCTGTAGATGCCAACTGCCTCGCCGCCCAAAGCCCCACCGCCTACTGGAACTATGTGGACTACCTCCACACCCACGGCGATGACGTAAGCGGACCGCAGCGCGACCCGGCGAAGTCTGCCGCTACGCTCGATAAACTTGCCCGCGACGAAGGTCAGCGCAGCAAGCTCGATTCCGGCAAGCTCGATGCATGTCTGGCGAAACAGGACGATTCTGTCGTGCGCGCTTCCATGAAGGAAGGCGACGCTCTCGGAGTGGATGGCACTCCTACACTCTTCATCAACGGTGAACGGCTCTCCGGAGCGCTGCCGGAAGAGCAGGTATGGATGGCGATTGACCGTGCCCTGAAGGCCGAAGGCATTACCCCTCCGGCCCCGGAAAAACCCACCGTCCCTGCCGCCGGAAAAGGCCTGGGCAAATAAGCAATGCACGGCCTTCGGGTGGTACATTCAGAGATAATTGTGGATAAATGGGAGATTGCGCCGGTTGCGCCTCCAGGGAGATAAGTGTTGCTACGTGTACTGACTGTTCCTCGTAATTCTTCAGCTTTCCTTCCCCGCTTTCAGCAGATGGCGATGGTCTGTGTTGCCTCTCTGGCCATGGCCGGAGCTGCCGGGTGCCATCGCACACACGGACCGGACGTGGTCGCCACTGTAAACGGCAAGCCCATTATGCGCTCTGAAGTAGAGCAGCTCTACCAGAACAATCTCGGCGATTCCCAGCAGCAGCCCTCAAAGGAACAGGCTGATATCGTGCGGCTGAACATCATTCGCCAGTTGATTGATGAAGAGATCCTGATGCAGCGCGCGGCCAAGCTCAATCTCACCGCCACCGATGAGGAAGTGGACAATCAGCTCAACGAACTGAAAGCGCCGTTTACGCAGGAAGAATTTAACAAACGCCTGGCCGACAAGCATCTGACCCTCGATGACCTGAAGCGCCAGATCCGCCGCTCGAAGACGGAAGACAAACTGCTCAATAAAGAGATCAATTCCAAGATCAACATTACAGATGCGGACATCTCCAGCTACTACAACGCGCACAAATCAGAATTCAACCTGATTGAGCCGATGTATCATCTGGCGCAGATCATTGTCACTTCGCAGCCGCTGCCGCAGCAGCAGCAGACATCAAACCTTCAGAACAGCAAAGCCACGAACGACGCAGAGGCGAAGAAGAAAATCGAGATGCTGCACAACCGCCTTGAAAGCGGCGAGGACTTCGGTCTTCTGGCCCAGAACTTCTCCGAGCGTCCGGACACTGCCTCCAATGGCGGCGATATGGGCTTTGT
>DASRBV010000173.1:0-5915 GCA_035653455.1 Pseudacidobacterium sp.
AAGGCCAGCACGTTCCAGACCCACTCTTCGCCTTTGCGCGGAAGGTTCAACAGCCCGCGATAGGTGCGGTCAAGATAGGTTTCGCGTGTCTCTGCGACCGTATGCAGAATATCGCGCCAGTCCGGGGCGAGGTCCGGCATCTCTTCAAACATATTGCGCCCTGGGAACCATTCGCGCGGATGCTCAAGCAGCTTCGCGCAGGTGTCGTTCACATATTGCCAGACGCCGTCGGCGTCCAGCACTTCGAGCACGATATCATCGCCCATGGCCATGTTAATGCGCGAGTAGAAGAACTCGCGGGCATCTACGACGACGGGCTTGCCGCGTTTTTTGGCTTCAAAGGAGCGGAGAGCGGCCACCAGATCATCAATCGAACTGTAACCCTTGAGAAGGTGCATGTCTTCAGGACCGCCGAAGCGCCTTTCGAGCGTGGCCGAAAGAATAATGATAGGTACTTCAGGATGGCGCCGGCGCAGGCTGGCGGCCACCTCTGTGCCGAACTTGCCTGCGCCGAGGTGATAATCAAGCACAGCGATATCAATCTCATCCAGTAGCTTCTCGGCTTCTTCGATCGTGGATGCGGTCTGCGTAACATATCCGTACTTGCGCAGGATTGTGGACCGCAGCAGAAGATTGTCCTCCTGGTCATCCAGCAAAAGGACGCGCACGGGCTGTTCAGGCGTTGTCTGCACGCCAACTTCTTCCTGATCGGTTCCGTTCAGCATTGATTGGTGGGATGCGGAAGCGGGCCGTAAAGCTGCTATTCTTCATGATTTTGCATTGTACTTACCCTGCACAATCGTGCCGGAAAGGAGCGATATGCGGACGCCGCGAGTCCAAGGCTATTCCTTGCTTTTGATGGCCCTCTCGAGGCGTTTCAGTATCTCCGGCAGACGGGGCATCAGGGCGGAAACCCGCAGCCATTGTTTGTTGTCATAAGCCGGAGAGCCGCTGACAATCTTTCCCGCTTCCACATCGCCGCCAATCCCGGACTGCGCCGTGACGATGACTTTGTCTCCGATATGACAGTGCCCAGCGACGCCCACCTGTCCGGCGAGAATGGCGCTTTTCCCAATATGCGTAGAGCCAGCGAGTCCGACCTGGGCGCAGAGGAGCGTGTCTTCACCAACGGTGGAACTGTGGCCCACCTGGACAAGGTTGTCTATTTTGGCGCCGCGGGCAATGCGCGTTTCGCCGACGCTGGCGCGATCAATGCAGGAGTTGGTCTGAATTTCTACATCGTCCCCGATGATGACGGGACCGGTCTGGACGATTTTACGCCAGCGTCCTTCATTGTCTTTCGCAAAACCGAAGCCATCTGCGCCGACGACGACGCCATTCTGCAGCACCACGCGATGACCGAGAACGCAGCCTTCCCGCACGACGGCGTGAGCGTGGGCAAAGAAGTCATCGCCGATGCGCACGTTCGGGTATATGACCGCATGCGGAAGGATGACGGCACGTTTTCCGATCACGCAGTGTTCGCCGATGACAGCATATGCGCCAATGGAAGCTCCTTCGCCAATCTGAGCGGTGGGCGCAATCACTGCGGTCGGGTGGATCCCGAGAGGGTATGTGGGGGCGGGGTGGAAGATTTCGATGGCGCGCGCCCAGGCCAGATACGGATTCGAGATGCGGAGGGTTGCGGCTTTGATTTCCGGAAAGTCCGGCGCGACGAGGACGGCGCTGGCCCTGGTGGTCTTCGCCAGAGCAGCGTAGCGCGGGTTGGCGACAAAGGTCACTTCTCCCGGGCCCGCGCTTTCAATGGCAGCAACACCGGTAATCTTTGTTTCTGGATTGCCTCGGCACTCCGCGCCCAGACGCTTTGCCAGCTCGCCTAAGTTCATGGAGAAATTCTAGCCCACCCTTAACCTTTCAACTTTGAGCAGAGTTTTAGGGTTGCAGGATTGTCTGGCGTGAAAGGGCGCGGCGCAAGACGGTCTCGAGCGCTGCCTTCTGCTCGCTGTATTCTGACTCGCTCAGTTTGCCTTCCAGCCGCTCGGTTTCCAGAACAAAAAGCTCTTCCTTGAGTGCCGAGAGAAGGTCTCTTTGCCCCGCCGGAGCAGGTGTGGGCGAGGCAGCCGAAGATGCCGGCGTTTCCGGTTTGCCGCGCAGCAGGAAGGCCGCGGCAATCGCCAGTATCAGAGCGAGACCGCTGAGAATCCACCATTTGTATTTGTTGAGTGGATCGGGTGTGTCTATGGGATTTCCGAGTCCGCCGCCGGGGCGATTGTCATTGGCCGCGGATGCCTGCCCGCTTTGGTCGCCGCCCTGGCCCTGTTCCTCACGCGGCATGGAACCGCTCCCGGAGACGGTAAAAGCCATGGCCTGCGAAGGAGAGACGTTGCGTGCGAGGAACGTCTGCGCATTCACATCTTCATTGATGGCCTGAAAGGGGACCGTGCCGCCGGCCGCGAACTTCATGCTTTCAGGCAGCATGACAGCGACGTTTTGCGTGGGCAGAGAGACCTTCGGAGTAAAAGTGAAGCTGCCGTTATAAGGTAAGTGATAGCTGACCTGGAAGCGTGTTTCTCCGGGACGCACAGGGAAAACGAAAGCGTAGTAGCCTTTTTCTCCGGTCGGAACAGGCGAGGAAGAAACAGGCATTCCTCCCGGCCCCATGGCAGCGGAGCCCTCGATGCGAGCGTCGGGAGGCAGGTAAATCTCGTAGGCGCGGGGACCGAATTGCGTCTTCGGTGGGTCGGAATCGTTTTTGACGAAATAATTTTCAACCACGTGGAGGCCCTGCTGGTCGGTCTCAACACGAATGACGTCAGCCTCGGTTGTAACACCCTCCACTTTTGGCTGTACGTCGTAGACGTCCACATCGGCGGTCGTCATCCCCGGGCGCAGGGGCTGGAAATAGGCGGCCTTCTGGTGGTCCACGCGGATGAGGTGCATGCCGTTGTCGGGCACGTCAATCGAATAGTGGCCGTGGGCGTCGGTTTTGGTGCGAGCAGCCTCCTGCATCCCCTGTCCAAAGGCGATGAGGACGACATCGTCTCCGGCAGCGGGCCTGTTGTTCGTCTTGTTCGTAACCGTTCCGGTTACAGTAGCGGCAAGCGCGCCCAGAGGAGCAAGAAAGGCCAGCAGCGCAATCGCGCGGAATCGTAAACGGGAAGTGAATGTCATGAATATCTTTCTTCTTATCACAATGCTGTCATCCTGAAGACCCTGCGCTTGCGAAGGGGACGAAGGAGGTGTTTTTTATTCCGGGTGCCACATCAGGTGTCCTGTTTTGAGAAAGATGGTAACCCAGACGCCTGCTTTTCCAGCAATTCAATCTCTGCCACGACTTCGGCGGCCTCGTTTTCCAGGGCCGCACGCTGCGCGGCATAGTCTTCTTCCGGATACTTCCCGGCGCGGTACTCGAAATTCAGGTCACGCAGGTTGTCATAGAGTACGTCTTTGCGCTCACGCAGGAAGTCGAGGCGCGTTTTCTGGGTTTGCGACGCGACGCGGCGTTCCGGCCAGAAGACATAGGCGAAGACGCCAACCAAAAGCAGTGCGCAGGCGATTGTACTCATCGTCCACTCTCGCATTCGTAATCTTTGCCGGGAGGGCCTGTCCTGGGCTTGTCGAAGGGAAGGGTCCTCATAGTTCTGTCTCTTTCCGGATCTGGTCGCGGATGCGATCAAACCCACGAACGGATGAAGGACCAGGTGTTGGGACGGTCCGCAGCTTCCATTTGCGTACCAGCGCGAAAGTGCCAAAGATGCCAATCAGCAACACGACCGGAGGCACGATCCACGCGACGATGTTGAATCTGGTAAGCATGGGGGCGGCGAGAATCGTCGGCCCATACTTTGCCTGAAATGCTTCGAGGATGGCAGTATCGCTGTCGCCCTTGCTGATGGCGGTGCGCAGTTCGGTGAGCATTCGTTCCGAATCAGGGCAGCCAAGATGGTTGCATTCGCCCAGGACCTGTCCGCAGCCGCAGGCGCACATCATCTTATGATTCAGTTCGGTGTAACGCACCGCGGTATCTGCCGAGCCGAGGGTAAGGACGAGCAGCAGCGCGAGGACCCCAATTTGTGAGATTCGCCGCATCAGTCGCCACCCTTTGTTGCTGCAAGAACAGGCGCTTCAGCGACAGGCACTCTGCTGCGGCTGGCGGCGAGGGCCGCTGCCATATTTGGAGTGAGCGCGACGAAGGTACCCAGCACCACGATGATGACGCCAATCCATATCCAGGCCACCAGCGGATTGAGGAAGACCTTAATGATGGGCTGTCCATTGTCCGGGTCTTTCCCTGCATAGATGACGTAGAGGTCCCACGCAAGTGTGGAGTGGTTGGCGACGATGGTTGAGGTGGTCTGGCTGGCCTGATAGAAGCGCTTTTCCGGGGCAAGCTGCGTGATCTTTTTGCCGCCGCGGTAGACGTCAAGCAGGGCGTACTCGGTGTCGTAGTTCGGGTTCGAGTCCTGCGAATAGTCGAGGCACTCAAGCCGGTACGGGCCCATCGTCATACTTTGCTTGTAGTTCAGTTCCTGCTCTTTGCTCTGGTTGAAAGCTGAACCGGCGAGGCCGATGAAGATGACCACTACGCCGAAGTGGACGATGTATCCGCCGTAACGGCGTGTGTTGCGGCGCGTGAGCTGAAGCATGGAAGCGAAAAGGCCCTGTCCGGTGTGTCGCTGGATGACCCGTGCGCCGCGCGCAAATTCAGAGGAGATGGCGACAGCGACCATCGCCGCCAGCGACCATGCAACGAGCGAATAGAATGCGCCGGAATCCTGCCAGGGACGCATTCCGAAAGCCACAAGAACAATAGCAGTTACAAATGCTGCCACGGCGGGCAGGATGAAATTCTTCCGAATGCTCTTGAATGATGAACTGCGCCATGCCAGCAGCGGCCCGATTCCGGTAAGGAACAGCAGAAACAGCCCAATCGGGACAGCCACACGGTTATAAAACGGCGGCCCGACAGTGACTTTGTTCCCCTGAACATATTCAGAGAGGACAGGGAAGAGCGTCCCCCACAGAATGGTGAAGCAGGCAGCCAGCAGGACCAGGTTATTAAAGAGAAAGCTGGACTCACGCGAAACCAGCGATTCCAGCTTGTGCTCGCTTTTGAGATGGTCGCGTTGCAGGATATAAGTGAACAGGCAGACGGCGAGCACGATGACGAGGAAGGCCCAGAACCATGACCCAATTGACGACTGCGCAAAGGCATGGACGGAACTGACCAGTCCGGAGCGTGTGAGCAGAGTGCCAAGAATCGAAAGCGCGAATGTTGAAAAGATGAGCCACACATTCCAGTGCTTCATCATGCCGCGCTTTTCCTGCATCATGACCGAGTGCAGAAAGGCGGTGCCGGTAAGCCAGGGCATCAGCGAGGCGTTCTCGACGGGGTCCCATCCCCAGTAGCCTCCCCATCCAAGGACGGAATAGGCCCAGTGCGCGCCTAGAAAGATGCCGCAGGTCAAAAAGAGCCAGGTCACCATGGTCCACCGGCGTGTGATGTGGATCCATTTTTCGCCGGGGTAGCGCATCATCAGCGCACCCAGGGCAAAGGCGAACGGCACGCTGAATCCGACATATCCCAGATAGAGCATCGGTGGATGAATCACCATCTCTGGATATTGCAGCAACGGATTGAGCCCGAATCCGTCCTGAGGGACCGTGCCGCTGACGAGCGAAAACGGCGGCGCGGCAAAATTCAACAGCAGAAGAAAGAAGACCTGAATGCCGGCAAGGATGGTCGAGGCATATGCGGTCAGCTTTACATCTACTTTGTGCCGCAGCCGCAGTACAAATCCGTAGCCCGTGAGCAGCCATGCCCATAAAAGCAGCGAGCCTTCCTGGCCCGACCAGAGGGCTGCAAATTTATAAGGGCCGGGGAGGGCGCGGTTCGAGTGGTGCAGGATGTAGGCAACCGAAAAATCATTGCTGAAGGCCGCCCACACCAGGGC
>DASRBV010000174.1:0-17859 GCA_035653455.1 Pseudacidobacterium sp.
ACGCGTCGCGAGATGCTGGCGGCGATTGCGCGCCACCACTGCGCTCCGGTGGTGATGGTAAACCAGGTGGGCGGCATGGACAGCCTCATCTTTGACGGCTCAAGCCTGGTGCTTTCGCGGGACGGTGAAGTGATTGCGCAGGGCAAGTCGTTTGAAGAGGACCTGATTTTTGCTGATCTTGAAACGGGGAGAGGCGATGTTCATTATCAAACGGACAATATAGATGAGGCCGTGTACAGCGCGCTGGTGTTGGGCACGCGCGATTATGTGCGCAAATGTGGATTCTCGAAGGCGATTATCGGACTGAGTGGCGGCATTGATTCGGCGCTGGTGGCCACGATTGCTACAGATGCGCTGGGGAAGGAAAACGTGCTTGGCGTTGGAATGCCGAGTCCGTATTCGTCGCAGGGCTCGATTGATGACAGCCGCCATCTCGCTGAGAACCTCGGCATCCGGTTTGAGATGGTCCGGATTGATGATCTATTCGCCGAGTACAACAAGGCGCTTGCGCCGCTTTTTGCCGGATGCAGGCCAGACATCACGGAAGAAAACATTCAGTCACGCACTCGCGGCGTTTTGCTGATGGCACTGTCTAACAAATTCAACGCGCTGGTGTTGACGACGGGCAATAAATCCGAAATGGCCACCGGCTACTGCACCCTGTATGGAGACATGGTGGGGGCGCTGGCGGTCATCGGCGACCTGATGAAAACGCGCGTCTACGACCTGTGCCGTTTTGCCAACAGCAGGAGCGAGCGCATTCCGCAGGCGATTCTGGACAAGCCGCCATCAGCCGAGCTGCGGCCGGGGCAGAAGGACACGGACTCACTCCCGCCGTATGAAGTGCTGGACCCGATTCTGGAAGCGTATGTGGAGAATTACGAAACTCCCGAAGAGATTGCGGCGAAGCAGCGGGTGGATATCGAACTGGTGCGGCGCGTCGTCAAACTGGTGGAGCACAGTGAGTACAAGCGACAGCAGGCTGCTCCGGTACTGAAGGTGACAAAGAAGGCGTTTGGTCCAGGACGGCGTTTTCCGATTGCCTGCAAAGTACAGGTGTGACAGAGAAGCCTGGGGTGATCCACATTCTGAAGGGATGTGGATTTGCAGGGTTTAGACTTTTCTTCAGGAATCCAGAAAGGACTTCAATGCAGCTTTTTACCTCGACTCGCAAAGCCATGTTTGCGATGATAATTGCCGCGTGTGTTCCGGCATTCGCGCAGCAGAACCAGCCAGCGGAGCACTCTGCGCCTACCGCTTCTACGGAAGAGGTGCCAACAGCGCCGAGCGCGCCTGCGCCTACCGCGGGCACTCCGAATTTTCCGCCTGCGGACCCGGCGAATTTTACCGCTGCAACTCCCAGTAAAGAGACGGTGAATGCGTTTCTCCAGCAGCTTTGGGGCTACGACCCGGACCGTGTGTGGCAGGTGCAGGCGATCCAGAAGACGGCCGCTCCGGGCGTGAGCAAAGTGACTGTTCTTGCGGCGCAGAAGACAAACCCGCAGCAGATTGGGTCGCTGCAATTTTTTACAACGCCGGATGGTCAGCACCTGATTTCGAATGAAGTGATGCCGTTTGGAGCGCGTCCATTTGATGCCACGCGCAAGCTGCTTCAGACCGGCGCCAATGGCCCATCGCGGGGAGCTGCGGGCAAAGAGCTTCTGCTGGTCGAGTTTGCTGATTTTCAGTGTCCGCACTGCAAGGAAGCGCAGCCTACGGTGGAAAGGCTGCTGAGCGATTTTCCGAATGCGCATTTTGTCTTTGAAAATCTGCCGCTGACCTCGATCCATCCGGAGGCATACAAGGCGGCGACTTTTGGCGTCTGTGTGGCGAAGCTTGGCGGGAATGATGCATTTTTCAAATATGCGGACACGGTCTTTACAAACCAGGCCAGCCTGACTCCGGAGGCAGCAGCGACGACCCTGAATGATGCTGCGACGAAGGCGGGAGTGGACGCGGCGAAGGCTTCCGCCTGCTCTGATTCGGCCGAGGCCAAAAGCACGGTGGATGCTTCGCTGCATCTGGCACAGGACCTGAGCGTGAACGAGACGCCGTGGCTCTTCATCAATGGCCGCGGACTGCCGCTCAATTCCGTACCTTACGAAACTTTGAAAAAAATTGTGGAATTTCAGGCGCAGAACGACAAGTAAACGCCATTACAATAGCGATGTGCCTGCTGGCAAAAGCCGGCAGGCATTTTCCTGTCCCACCGGCAATACAGGCAGTACCCACACGCCCCAGGTTCCGGAACCAAAGAAAAATTTATGCTCCTTTCACCGTCTCAGTGTGGACTGAAGGGAAGGAGCAGTAGTGAGGTGGATGGAATGGAACAAGGCCGCTGGGTCCTGCTGATTGCCAGTGAAGCAGGCGGGACTGATTCGGTAGCAGACCAGGCGATGGAGCGCCTGGTGCAGGCAATTCAGGAAGAAGGGTATCGCGTGGTGCGCACCTCGACGCCGGAAGACGGGCTGGCGCTGGTGACCTCTGACCCTTCGTACAGCGCGATTCTGCTGGACTGGGACCTGCCAGAGAACAATCAGTTTGACGAGCGCGCCGCGCTGCGCATTATCCGCGCCGTGCGCCGCCGCAACAAGAAGCTGCCGATTTTCCTCATTGCCGACCGCACGCTGGTGAGCGAACTGCCGCTGGAAGTGATCAAGCAGGTCCACGAGTATATCCATCTCTTCGGAGATACACCTGCCTTCATTGCCAATCGCGTGGATTTCGCTGTGGAGCGCTATCACGAGCAGTTGCTGCCGCCCTATTTCCGTGAATTGGTGAAGTACACCGACCAAGGGGCGTATTCCTGGGATGCTCCCGGACACATGGGTGGCGTGGCCTTCCTGAAGCACCCTGTGGGCATGGCCTTCCACAAGTTTTTTGGCGAGAACCTTCTGCGCTCCGACCTCGGCATCTCGACTTCGCAGCTCGGATCGTGGCTTGACCACATCGGCCCTCCGGCGGAGTCTGAACGCAACGCGGCGCGCATCTTTGGCGCGGACTGGACCTTCTATGTCCTGGGTGGTTCGTCTACTTCGAACCAGATTGTGGGGCATGGCGTGATTGCGCAGGACGAGATGGTATTGGCAGACCTGAACTGTCATAAGTCCATCTGCCACTCGCTGACCGTGACCGGAGCGCGACCCGTTTATTTCAAGCCTACGCGCAATGGCTTTGGGATGATCGGGCTGGTGCCGCTCGCGCGCTTTCGTCCGGAAAATATTGCGGAGCAGATCAACAAGAGTCCGTTTGTTGCCGGGGCCGTGTCAAAGACGCCGAGTTATGCAGTGGTCACCAACTCGACATATGACGGATTCTGTTACGACGTGAACGCGGTCGTCGAGGAGCTGAAAAAGAGCGTACCCCGTGTGCATTTTGATGAAGCCTGGTACGCATATGCTAAGTTCCATCCGCTGTATCGCGGACGCTTTGCCATGGACGTGCCGGACGAGATGCCGGACCGTCCGTTGCTGTTTGCCGTGCAGTCCACGCACAAGATGCTTCCGGCGTTTTCGATGGCTTCGATGATCCACGTGAAGCTTAGCCCGCGCGCGCCGCTGGAGTTCGACCAGTTCAACGAGTCGTTTATGATGCGCGGAACGACCTCGCCGTTCTATCCCATGATTGCCTCGATAGATGTGGCCACGGCGATGATGGATGAGCCTGCCGGTTCGACGCTGATGATGGAGACGATCGAGGACGCCATCAGCTTCCGCAAGGCGATGGCCTCGGTCGCGCACCGGCTCAAAGCCGAGGAGGGTGGCGGCTGGTTCTTCGGAATGTTCCAGCCGGACACGGTGACCGATCCGGACACGGGTGAAGTTTATCGCTTTGAAGACGCGCCGGATGATCTGTTGTCGGAATCGCCCAAATGCTGGACTCTCAAGCCCGGTGATGCGTGGCATGGCTTCCGCGATGAAGACATTGCAAATGATTACGTGCTGCTCGACCCGACGAAGGTCACGATTCTGACGCCCGGCATTGATGCGCATGGGAACATGGGCGAGTGGGGCATTCCTGCCGCGATCCTGACGGCATTTCTGGATGCGCGGCGGGTGGAGATCGCCCGTACCGGAGACTACACCATTCTGACGCTGTTTTCCGTGGGCACCAGTAAAGGCAAGTGGGGAAGCCTGCTGGAGACGCTGTTTGAGTTTCGCAGACTTTATGACACCGAGGCCCCGGTCAATGACGCGCTGCCGCAGCTTGTGGCCAAGTATCCGGAGCGCTACGGCATGATGGACCTGAAGCAGTTGAGCGATGAAATGCACGCGGCCATGAAGGAACTGAACCTGCCTGGACTGCTGCAGGAAGCGTTCGATGTAGACCTGCCTCAAGTGATGACGCCAACGCAGGCGTATCAGCGGCTTATCCGCGAAGGGACGGAAAAAATCCGTTTGACGGAAATGGCCGGCCGGATCTCGGCGGTGATGCTGGTGCCGTATCCTCCAGGAATACCGATGTGTATGCCCGGCGAACGTCTGGGAGATGCCAATAGTCCTACGATCCGGTTTCTGCTGGCGCTGGAGGAATTCGGCAAGCGCTTCCCAGGCTTTGAGCGCGAGGTCCACGGCATTGAAGTGGACAGCGAGGGCAACTTCTGGATGCGTGCCGTGATTGAAACTCCCGGGAAGAAGACCAACGGCAGAAGCAAGCCACGGACGCATCCGTCCTCGCGGGTGGCGAAATAGATATCGCGCAACCGGAAGGGTGGGTTATCTGGAGCTGACAGGCATGGCCTCCAGCTCTGCCTGCGCTTCTCGCTGGATCTCTGCCACAATCTGGTAAGAACGCAGCCGTGCCGCATGTTCGTATGGGTTACAGGTAAGGATCAATTCATCGGCGCGAGTTTTTTCAAGAAAAGCTTCAAGTTTTGTCCGTACTGTATTGCGGTCGCCGTATATGGCCGCAGCCCGTTTGGATGTAATTGCGGCGTGTTCCAGGTCGTTTGCCAGGCCTTCCACGCTGTCCACCGGCGGGGAAAGAGGCGCGAGCTGGCTGCGAATCAATCGCAGAACAGTGATATATTCCGTGCTTGATAGCCGCTGGGCTTCTTCATTTGTATCTGCGGCAAGTACAGGCACACCCACCATGACATAGGGTTCTTCGAGCACCTCAGAGGGGCGGAAGTAATGCCGGTAAATTTCGAGCGCCGAGAACAGATCTGCCGGGGAGAAGTGAGCGGCAAAGGCAAAGGGCAGGCCCAGGTCGCCCGCAAGCTGCGCGCTGAATCCGCTGGAACCGAGTAGCCAGACAGGGACATTCAGCCCGGCCCCGGGGATGGCCTTGACCGCTTGACCCGGTTTCGGTTCCGCGAAATATCCGCGAAGTTCGGCAACGAGCTGCGGGAAATTGTCGCCATTGTGCAATTCGCGCCGGAGCGCCCGCATGGTGGGATAGTCGGTGCCCGGAGCGCGGCCCAGTCCAAGATCAATACGGCCGGGATAGAGGCTTTCGAGCGTGCCGAATTGCTCGGCAATCACCAGCGGGGCGTGGTTGGGGAGCATGATTCCGCCCGCGCCGACGCGGATGGTTGAGGTCCCTCCTGCAACATAACCAATCAGCACTGCGGTTGCCGCGCTGGCCACGGATGCAAGATTGTGGTGTTCGGCCAGCCAGTAACGCTTGTATCCCCATTGCTCGGCGTGCTGCGCGAGATCGAGTGTCTCGCGGAAGCTGCCGGAGATGGAATGGCCCTCTTTTATGGGGGCAAGATCGAGAATGGAAAGCGGAGTACGGGCAAGCCGGGAAGCATCGGGCATGAAGAAAACCTCATTGAAAAGATGCTGATTCTATCGCGCATGATTCAGGCTGATGGGCCGAGGGCCTGAGAGTACAGGCAATCCAATACAAGAGAACAAAAGCGAATCAGGCTGTGTTGTTTTCGAGTCGTTCGCGCTGACATTACTTTTTTTTGATACACTTAAAGAAGTCGGCAGTGCCCACGCCGGCCTCTTCATTCGGCGCCATGGTGTAATTGGTCAACACGCCGCCCTCTCAAGGCGGAGAGTTCGGGTTCGATCCCCGATGGCGCTACCAAAGAAATACTCAATTCCGCAGTCCGGGTGGCGCGAAATCTTAGCAGTATTGGCTAAACCTTCAATCGCTGAGATTCTTCCTCCCTTCGGTCGTCAGAATGACGGAATATCCCTGAAAAAGTTATAGGTAATCAGGCAGCATCTGCTTCAGTGACGGGTTTAGGTTGAACAGAAGAGGGTGTCCAAAGCCTTTGGAAGTCACGCTCTGATCCAAGCAGGAATGCACGAGTAACCGGGAACCGGGCAAGGAGAAGAGTCACGACCCAGGACGAGATAAGGGCAACAAGAAAGGCAGCCCAGCCGTTCTTAGTCAGCCGGGAAACGAGGCCCATGGACAAGACCACTTTGTGGATGACCATGATTCCCATGGAAGATGCTCCGACTGAGGCGAACACCATAGTCAATGCTGCTGTACGCGTGATGATACGGCTGAGAGCAATCACAACGAGAATGCAACTCAAACCCAGTACAAGGGAGAGTCCGGGAACTCCATAGTTGCCTGATTTCATGTCGTAGCTGATGGGAACATGCAAGCGAACGAGCCAGACGGTCAGGATGAGGCCCGGTATTGCGAGCAGTTCCAATAAGCGTTGGTGCGAGCTTTTGCGATACAGATATCCAGCGAGGAGAAGCGGCAAGGCCCCCAGCACGACATGTGCGTTGAGAGGCAGGGTGAAATGCGGGGCCAAATCCGTAAGCAGGTAAGCGCCTGTGAGAGAGACCAGGCCAGCCACAAGGACCATTCCCGGTCGAAACCGTACCAGCAGATAATTTGCTATCTGTTGGGTGAGGTAAAGACAGGTGAAAAACCACAGGACACCGTAACGGCCTTCCATCTGTCCACCGCCCCAGAGAAATGTTTTCGTGAGCGCGCCCCACTTTTCCGGGTGGTGAAAAGCGCTTATATAAGCTAGAGGGCAGAGCAACAGCATGAAGGTCACGTAAGGCAGCAGCAGGTGGATGGCTTTGCGCTTTGCAAAAAGGCCATAATCCGGTTGGGGGCGATGAAGAAATCCGCTGAGAAAAAAGAACAAGGGCATGTGGAAGGTATAGATGAAGCGCTGGAGCGCTGTTCCATCTATGGAATGCCCCAGTACAACGCAAATGATGCCCAGGCCTTTGCAGACGTCCACCCACAGGATGCGTCCATCACGCTCACTCATTCATGTCCCCCGGTGTAGAGTCTTCTTCATCATAGCGTGTACGCGGCAGGGGACAAAGACTGAGCGCAGAATCCTGATGAATAAGAAGGAGGAGGGGAGAATCTTAGCAGGATTGGCCAGAGCCGCACATTGCTAAGATTCTTCCTCTCTTCGGCCGTCAGAATGACGGACTCCACAAATACGAAACATGCTATAAACCCTGCGAACTCCAGAGCGCGGTTTACTTTACCTTGACCTTAGGAATTACGGACATTCCCGGGCGGAGGAGATGGTCTGAGTTCTGATTGTGGTCAGTCAGATCTATGCGGACCGGAATACGCTGCACGACCTTTACGTAATTTCCAGTGGCATTTTCCGGTGGGAAGAGGCTCAGTACGGACCCGGTTGCGCCGCCAATTTGTGTGACTTTGCCATCATACTTGCGTCCGCCATAGGCATCTACGCTGATGGTGACGGGTTGGCCTGGGCGCATGTGTGCCAACTGTGTCTCTTTGAAGTTCGCCGTAATCCAGACATCATCGAGTGAGACGAGTGTGGCCATGTTCTGGCCAACGCTGACGTTCTGACCGACTTCAACACTTTTCTTCGTGATGATTCCAGCCACAGGGGCGATGATTCTGGTGTAGCCCAGGTTCAGCTTTGCCTGTTCAAGCGCAGCTCGTGCCTGCTGCACCTGCGCGGCCGCCTGGTCAGCGCGGGCTTTTTGAATGGCGACCAGTTTTGGTCCCTGCTGAGCGTAGCTATAAGAAGCCTGCGCGGAAGCAACTCTGTCTTTGGCAACGCGCACGGCTGCCTGTGCGGCTGCCAGATTGGCTTTGGCCTGGTCCAGAGCGGCCTTATCGGCGTCGGCGGTAGCAACCGCGGCATCATATTGCTGTTTGGAGATGACGTCACGCTGAACAAGCGGCGTGTAGCGTTCGAGGTCGGCCTGGGCCTTTTTGTAATTCGCATCGGCCTGGGCGACACCTGCTTCGGCAGCCTGCAATTGTTGCTGAGACTGCGCTACCTGCGCCTCAGCACTTGAGACATCGGCCCCAGCTGAAGACAGATTGCTCCTTGTATTGATGTGCGTGACAGGAACGTTGACATTGGCCGATTCGTAGGCCGCTTCTGCGGCTGCCAGATTGGCTTCGTCCTGCTGCACGGCGGTCTCAAAGTCTTTGGGGTCCAGCTCGGCGATGACGGTGCCGGCTTCCACATACTGGTTTTCGTCCACGTTGACTTTTATGACGTGACCGGCAACGCGCGCGCTGATCTGGATGAGGTGCCCGGAGACCTGCGCGTCATCTGTGTCCTCATAATAGGTGGAGTGCCACCACCAGAGGAGGGCAATGACAACGGCGATAGCGACGACGCCAATGATGATGAACCGCCGCCGTGGCTTTTGCCTCTGCTCTTCTTCCGGCTGGTCAATACGGTTCTGTTCTTCAGTTTGCACTGTGGTCTGCTCCGCCACTTTACTTTCCTCCGACGTAACTCTTGTAGTTCTTTTCAGCCATGCCCAATGCGCGCGCAAGCGAGAGCTTGGCAATATTGTGCTGGTACAGGCTGCTCACATACTGGTCGTCTGCCTGCGCGACTGCCTGCTGCGCCTGGGAGACGGCGAGGTTGTCTGAAACTCCGGCGGCGTAGCGCTGCTGTGCTTCGCTCAGGGCCTCATTTGCCAGCTGCACGTTGCTGCGCGCCACTTCCACCTGCTTCTGTGCTGCCTTGATGTCGAGAATGCTATCGCGGACATCGGCGCTGATCTGGCCTTGCAGGTCGCTTAACTGCGCACGTTTCGATTCAAGCTGGGCCTGCGCCTGACGCGCATCGCCGCGCAACTTTCCCTCTTCGAGGACCGGAACAGACAGCGTGCCGGTTGCGTTGCCTGTGCCATGAGAATGGCTGAGAGTGGGCCCGATGTCACCGTAGTCTCCGGCAAAACTGATTGTGGGATAACGCTCGGCAGTTGCGGCGGAACGCGCTTTTTCTGCTGCCCTGAGTTGTTCCTGCATGGCTTTCAGATCGTTGCGATTAGCCAGGGCCTGCTTTACGGCGGTTTCCGGATCTATCTCGTCGAGCGCCGCATAGGGGGCCGTATCGGTCAGTTCGAATTTCTGTTCCAGTGGGAGGCCGATGACACGCGCCAATGCGATTTTGTCTTTTTCGTATTGGTTTTGGGCGGTGATCAGGTTCTGCTCCTGCGTCTGATAGTCCACACGGGCACGCAATTCGTCGAGAAGAGGGGCCGTTCCGGCACGATGGTTCTGTACTGCCTGATCGAGAGAAACCTTTGAAGTGTTCACCTGGGCCTGCGCGCTGTCTATGCGGGCCTTGTCGGCAATCACCAAAAGATAGGCATTGCCCACGGTGAGGGTGACCATGTCTCGCGCATCCTGGGCGGACAGCTTTGCGCTCTGGAAGTTATGTTTTGCGGCGAGATAGTTCTGAAGCGAAGCCACGTTTAGCAGCGACCAGTTCAGCGACGCACGCACATCTGTGTACCCGAACGGGCCAATGATTTGGGGAAAACCAGGGATGCGTAATCCCTCAGCAGCCAGGTTGACCTGTTGCACGGATTCCTTCAGCGATGCGCTGGCAACCGGCAGAAGGGCCTGCAATTCCTGCAGGCGCGATCCGTTGGCGGAAAGCGTGTTTTCGTTGCTGAGCACGAGTCCGAGGTTGTACTTCAGGCCGCGCTGGATGGCGTCGTCGAGCGACAGGGGGAGGATGCCTTCCGTTGGTTTTTGCTGCACGACGCTACCCTGAAAACCGCTGCCGCCCTGCTGGGCCGCCGGAATCTGATAGGGGCTGGGCAGTGGCGATGAGGAACTGCCTGTCTGCGCCTGAGCCAATACGGCCTGGGCGCTCCAAGGGAGCAAAAACAGGCCCAGGGCGGCACTCCACCGCCTGTTATTTTGGATGACACGCACGAAACGATTCACCTTAGTCCCAGGAAAGACTCTTACCTAAGAAGATTATGGTCTTTGGATGCTGTAAATCGCAGAAAAAGTTCAGAAAATTGCAGGGAACAAAGAGCTTAAGCCATCAGGCGGGTTGTGCCGTGCCCGCCTGAACCAAAGAAGTGGCCAGAGAGCAGAGCGCCTGGCGAAAGACATCGCTGACCTTGTCGGCGGTCCAGCCTGCGGCGCCGCTTCCTCCGCTGGAGCGGAGATCTTCCGCTGTAGCGGCGTTATTCTGCCCAAGCATGGCGCGCTCAACGAAAATGGTGCGCTGGATGGCCGGAAGGTGTTCAAGCCAGTTGCGCAGACGGCCGCGGCCTTCACCTTCGAGAAGCCAGGTGAGTTGCTCGTGAGACAACCCAGAGGTGGAAAGGTCATCGCTCTCAATGCAGCCAGCAGACCCCTGGCCTGCTGATTCCGAGGCGGCGAATGCTTCTGGTTCGCGCTGGCTTAACAAGCGAATGGCTGCCCGGACAATCTTATTCTGCACGAGGGCGTTGGCCGCTTCTCCGTCCGCACAGGGATCTACTTCTGCCGCGGCGATGGCTTCTTCCACCAGGGTGACGGCATCCGCCTCATTGCTTACCAGAAGGGCGGCGGTCTGGAAAAACTTTGCTGCTGTGTCCTGCGCCAGCAGTTCGCTACAACCCTGATCTCCCATAATGACTACCCCCGCCGTTACTTTTATCCTCGTTGATGGGGCAGTCCTGAGTCAAATTCCGACCGGACCGGCCCTCTTTTTTCTGTTTGTTCACCACAGATGGCTTCTTAATTCGGTAAACTTTGCATCTGATTCTGTGATTTTTATGAGCACGCGTTCGAGACAGCAGCAAAGTCTTTTGATTGGCAGAGATGAATCCTGGATGCAATTTAACCGCCGGGTGCTGGAGGAGGCGCAGGACGTCTCTAACCCTCTGCTCGAGCGGGTGAAGTTTCTGGCGATCACGGCCAGCAATCTGGATGAGTTTGTGGAAATCCGGGTGGCGGGACTGTTGCAGCGAATTGAAGACGGCTACACGGAGGCTGGTCCTGACGGTATGACTCCGCAGCAAACGCTGGATGCTCTGAATGAGGACATGCAGTCGTTTGTAGTGGAACAGTACAAGTGCTGGAACCAGCAACTGATGCCTGCTTTGCGTCAGGCGGGAGTGCGCGTGCTGGGCTGGCACGAGATGGATGAGACGGCGCAGGAGTCCGCCACGGCTTTTTATCAGCGTGAAGTAGACCCATTGCTGACGCCGGTGACGATTGATCCGGCGCACCCCTTTCCTCGCGTGTTGAACAAGGCGCTGTGCATAGCGTTATTGCTGCGGCGCAAGCGCAAGAACACAGCCGGCCCGGTACTGGGTGTCGTGACGATTCCACGCGCATTGCCACGGCTGGTTCCGCTGCCGTCGAACCAGGGGACGCATGATTACATTTTTCTGCATGACCTGATTGAGCGCCATGCGGCGGGAATGTATCGTGGATACGAAATTCTGTCGAAGGCAGCGTTTCGTGTTACGCGCAACAGCAATCTCTACTTTCAGGAAGAAGAGGCGCGGTCGCTGCTGGAAACTGTCCGTTCAGAGCTGCACAACCGGCGCAAGGGGGATGCGGTGCGACTGGAAATTGAGCAGAGCGCCGACCCGGAGATTATTGACCGCCTCCGTATGAATTTTGAGCTGGATGAATCACAGGTGTATCGCACAGATGGGCCTGTGAACCTGTCGCGGCTGATGAATCTTTACAGCGACACTCCGCGGCCAGACCTGAAGTTTCAGCCTTTTGTACCGCACGAATTGCGCCTGAACCGCAAATCGGCGGACCTGTTCGACGAACTGCGTCACCGCGATATTCTGCTGCACCATCCTTACGATTCGTTCGACGCTGTGGTGAGCTTTATGGAACTGGGAGCTGCGGACCCGAATGTGATTTCGATTAAACAGACGCTTTACCGTACCAGCTCCGATTCAGCCATTTTCAGCGCACTGATTGAGGCGGCACAGACGAAGGAAGTCACGGCCGTTGTGGAGCTGACGGCGAGATTTGACGAGGCGTCAAATATCCGCTGGGCGCGGGAGATGGAAGACGCGGGCGTGCAGGTGTTTCACGGCATTGTTGGCCTGAAGACGCACTGCAAGCTGGCGCTTCTGGTG
The DNA here is from genome assembly GCA_035653455.1 of Pseudacidobacterium sp. Classification (GTDB taxonomy): domain Bacteria; phylum Acidobacteriota; class Terriglobia; order Terriglobales; family Acidobacteriaceae; genus Pseudacidobacterium. Next base: position 12,285 of record DASRBV010000174.1, read on the forward strand.
CGGCGCGACCCAGATGGAGCCGTGCGGCGTTATGCGCATCTGGGCACGGGCAACTACAATCCCAATACGGCGCGGTTCTATACGGACATCAGTCTGTTGACAGCCGACCCTGCGATTACGGCAGGTGTCCACAGTGTGTTCAACTATCTGACTGCGCATTCGGAGTCGGACGATTATGCTCCTTTGCTGGTTGCCCCTCTGACGCTGGCGGAAAGCATGATTCGACTCATCGCGCGTGAGACGGAGCACGCGAGGGCGGGGCGGCCTGCGCGCATCATCGCCAAGATGAATTCGCTGCTGGAGCAGAGAGTGATTGAGGCGCTATATGCCGCTTCCAGTGCCGGGGTGCAGATTGACCTGATTGTGCGTGGCATCTGCTCGCTGCGACCGGGACTGAAAGAAATCAGCGAGAACATTCGCGTGCGTTCGATTGTGGGGCGATTTCTTGAGCACAGCCGCATCTTTTACTTCGCCAATGGCGGGGAGGAAGAGATTTACTGCGGCAGCGCGGACTGGATGCCGCGTAATCTGTTCGAGCGCTGCGAGGTTGTTTTCCCCATTAAGGATGCGCAACTGCGCGCGCGGCTGAGGAACGAGATTCTTGCAGCTTATCTTGCAGACACCATCAAGACCCGCATGCTGCTTGGCGATGGAAAGTACTTCCGATTGCGCGAGACAACGCTGGGGAAGTCGCTGCCGGCGTTCAGCGCACAGGAATTTTTCATGAAAGTGGCTGAAGGGAAGACGACTGCCGACGATATTCCGAAGATGCCGGAAGAGCAGAATCCAAAGCCTGCTGTAAAGAAGCGCCGGAAGGTCATGACCTCTAGTGAAATGGGTTAAAAGTTTTCACGCCGAGAGATGCACTGGCTTCGTGCATCTGCCACTTTATGGGTGCCTCTTCTAACCCTAAACTCATCTCACAAATTCAATTGTATTGAAATCGAGGCCGGGCCAAAGCCATAGAATTTGGGGCCTATTTTACCGATCTGAAGGCTGGTGCTTCTACCAGAATTGTTTATGAGACTGCTTCCAGTCTGATTCAATAACGGGCTTTCTGCTCATTCAGAGCTGTGCTAACTTGCTTCAGAGCGAATTCATTCGGAGTCAACGATGGCCTTTACTGAGACGTTCCACTGTGATGTGTGTGGCAAGGAGAAGAATGAGGAATCAGAGGACTGGTGGCTGGCATGGGCGGAACGGGTGTCGTCTGTTCCTGATGGGGCAAACATCCCTCAGCTCCGTTTTGTTCCATGGGACGTGCTGCTTTCTCATGATGCGCGGGCAAGGCACCTGTGCGGTGCGCGTTGCGCACAGACACTGATGGACCGGTGGATGACATCACGCGGAGAATCTACGGAATTGCAGATTCCCCGGGAGACTTGAACTTTTTGTAGTCTCCTGATGCCTGCGAAGAAATGCAGGTCCTTGGCGTTGCTCAGGATGAGGTGCACATGAATGTATCGGGAGTTGTCCCCTACTTCGGATTGGACCATCCGCCGAAATCATTTGTGAGGCGGGCGGCTTCTTTCGGGCCCCATGTCCCTGGCTTGTAGCGATGTACTTCAGGGCGGTCTTTGAGCACATTGTCAAAGATACGCCATGCCTCTTCCACGTAGTCCTCGCGAGCAAACCATGCGGGATTACCGCGCATGGCGTCGTCCAGTAATTCTTCGTAGGGAAGAAGGTTGTCTTTTCCGCATTCCTGTTCTGCCTCAAGCTCGACCATGCAGCCGCGCAGGCGGTCGCCTGCTTCCTTCACAGAACCGCCAATAGCAATGACCGGCACGGGGCTTAAGCGGAAGCGCACGTAGTTCTGGGGCAGAAGGTCTTCTGAAAACACAGGAGGCGTCTGCCGCAGCCTGGCAATGACTTCAGTTGCGGTGACGGGCAGCGATTTTCCGGTGCGAATGAAGAATGGCACATCGCGCCACCGCCATGAATTGATATGCAGACGCATGGCGGCAAAAGTCTCGACAGTAGAGCCGGGTTTCACGCCAGGCTCATTCAGATAACCCTCGAACTGGCCCAGCACGAGATTGTCCTTGTCCATGGTCTGCACGCTCTTGAGTACTTTCACGCGTTCATCGCGCAGAGCTTCCACGTCAGGATTCGGCGGCGGCTCCATGGCAATGTTGCTGACGACCTGCATCAAGTGGTTCTGGACGACGTCGCGGATGGCGCCCACTCCGTCATAAAACGCGCCGCGGCCCTGAACGCCAAAGCTTTCGGCCATGGTGATCTGGACGCTTTCTACATACTGGCGGTTCCAGACGGGTTCAAGAAAAAGATTTGCAAAGCGGAAGAAGATGACGTTCTGGACGGAATTTTTTCCGAGGTAATGGTCAATGCGAAAGATATTTTGTTCGCCGAAGACACGGTGGATTTCCGCTGTGAGGGCGCGCGCCGATTCGAGATCGTGGCCGAAGGGTTTTTCTACAACGACACGCGCGCCATTGGCGCATCCGGAATCGCGGAGCTGATCAATGACGCGCCCGAAGAGAATGGGAGGAATCGCCAGGTAGTGCAGCGGACATTTTGCGTCGCCCAGCTCTTTTCTTACCTGCTGGAAAGTAGCGTTGTCGTTGTAGTCGCCATCTACGTAGCGCAGTTTTTCCAGGAGCCGTGGCAGTCCTTCAGCGTCGGCGCCACCGTGGGTCTCCACGCTGTCTTTTGCACGGGCCTTGAGCTGGTCGAGTGTCCATCCTGCCTTGGCGACACCGATGACCGGGCCTTGCAGCCGGCCGCGTTTGGCGAGCCTTTGCAGCGCGGGGAATATCTGTTTGTAAGCAAGGTCGCCGGTTGCGCCAAAAAATACAAGTGCGTCAGATTGTGTCTGGTCCATGTCGCCTCAGTGTTTTTGCCTTCAGTACTTGGATGTTGGTTCCTATGTTCAGGAAACATGACAAAGAGCAAGTCTATCAGTGTGGGCTTTCTTTCATACGTTGACAAGATTTGAATCGCAGAGTGGGTGTCTGGAGTTCCGGTTCAGGGTTTCTTTGCGAGTTGAAAGGCCTTTTCCAGCACAGCAAGGGTGAAGGGAGCGATGCGGTATTTTCCGTGCGCATTCAGCTCTTCGCGCGAGGCCCATGCGGCTGCAACGGCATCGGTGGAACAGTGAAGCTCGCCTCCGGTGAGACGGCAAAGGAAATCTACCAGAACATAATGAAAGCGCACTGCGCCTTTTTCATCATGGGCGATGCGGTCGAGTACTTCAACGATCTGGAGTGGCTCGACTTCAAGACCGGTCTCTTCGCATACTTCGCGGCGGAGGCCGTCGTGAAGGGTCTCGCCGAGTTCAAGGGCGCCTCCTGGAATAGACCACTCGCCTTTGAGCGGCTCTTTTCCACGCTGGATGAGGAGGACTTTTTCTTCGTGAAGAATGATGGCCCCCACACCGATGATGGGGGTTTCAGGATATTCGCGGCGCATATTGGGAGATTACAGGATACGTGGCCCAGTTCTTCCGCTGAGTTCCAGCGAAGAAAGCAAGTCTTCCGCCTTCGGCCCGGGATGCGAATCCGTGTGGTGCAGGATTACAGCTTGATGGGTTTGCCGTATTCCTCGGCGAAAACGGTACGGGCCATGCTGAAGCGTCCGCCGTAGAATTTGTCGGGGCCTTTCAGATGGCCGATGGCGAGCAGGGCGACGACGTGGTAGCTGAGGGGCAGCTTGAGGACTTCGCGCACTTTCTCTTCCTCGAAGCCTTCCATGGGAGCGGTGTCATAGCCGAGTGCCTCGGCCATAAGCATCATGGTGGTAAAGGCGATCATGACGTGGCGGTTGAGCCACATGGGGAAGTTGGGGTGGTTGGAAAGGTAGTTGGGGATGTTTACTTTGGCCTGCTCGGCATAGTTTTCCGGCATGCCGCCGTCGCGGCCCAGGCGCAGCATCTCTTCGAGGTCGCCGTTGCGCCAGCCATCGGCGTCTCCGCAAGCGACGATGACGGCCGAGGCCTCTTCTACTTTTGCCTGATTGAAGCTGGCGGAGCGCAGGCGGCGCTTTTGTTCGGGGCTGCGCACCACGATGAAACGCCAGGGTTGCATGTTGTATCCACTGGGCGCGTGGAGTCCGGCGTTCAGGATTTTCTTCAGGTCTTCATCCGGAACAGGGGAGCCATCAAAGCTGGGGGTTGCGCGGCGCTGCGCGATCACCTGAGATAAATTTTTCTCCATTATGTTTGCCATGAAGATTTTTCCTGAAGTTTACTGGATTTGGTTCATTGGCTGTTCAATGCCGAAGGGCCGCTGATTTGGGGCATTGGCATAGACCCAGAGGCCATGAAAGCCCTCGCGCAGTTCCGGATGCTGGGCGAGAAGGGCCTTCATTACATCAATATTGCGGCTGCGCGTAGCGACGGGATCAGAGGTGTCTGTGGCGTTGTAATTTACCACGAGATCGAGCTGGCCGAGTGAGCCGTCAGTGTGCAGGTTGGTGATTTCGTAGGTCTGCCCGTTGGCTGCGACCGTCATCGGGCTGGAGCCGGGGAGGCCATCAGGCCTGGTGCTGTTCATCTCTTTCTGGAGTTTTTCAAGGTTCGGGCTGGAGAGAAAATCAGCAGGCAGCGCGAGGTAAGCAGCGGTTTCGTAATAGAAGTATGCGTTCCACTGCTGCTTTTTCTTTGCAAAATCGCGGGCCTGTGTCCAGTACCAGACGCTGTCGTGTCCGGCGAGCGTAAGTGGTCGCGCATAGAAGCCCGCCAGCTTCCACTGTGTGCTTCCTGCCGGATCATTGGCCAGAATCAGGGCCATCTGCTGCGGCTGTTTTCCGCCTGCGGAGTGGACAAGGACAATGGCGTAATTCCCGGGCGGCAGTTGTGCGAGGGAGACAGTGATAAGCACTTCAGAGCCGGGAATGCTGCAAAAAAACTGCGTGTCCGCGGGTGCCTTCAGGTCGGAGGCGTTCAGGGCATATATGTTCTGGACCGTGAAGGTTGCCCCTTGCAGGTCTGGCGCGATGGACTGGATGGTGCTGGCGATGGGATCGAACTGCGCGGCGACACTGCTGATGGTATTGGCTTTGATGGCAGAGACGTTTCCGGACTGTATCTCTGTGGCCAGAGTGTGCGCGGCCTGTACGAAGGCAGAGCGCTGAGGGTCGGTCATCTGGGATTGGGTGGTGCAGGTGACGGCGCTGGCGATTCCGCCAGTAAGAAGGACAGCCGGAAAAAGGAACCATCGCCAACGATTCATAGGCCGAAAAGAAAATTCCGCAAGCAAATTGAAACCACTGCTAGTCTAGTACATAGAGGGATTCCAGCAGGAGTCCTATAGCTTCGAGATGCGTTTTAGCTTTTCATTCTGGATGATGGCTGCTGTGGTGGCAGGCGCGCAGACAGCGCCTCCACCTCATCGTGTCCCTGGGGCAAAGCCTGTTGCCGCGGTTTCAGAGCAGCCTGCGCCTGTTGTTCCAGCGGGGCCGTCTTCGTTACTGGACCAACCTGCACAGCCGGCCCATGTTCAATTTGATGGCCATAGACTCTCAGTGAAGGCAGATAATTCGACACTTTCGGGCATTCTAAATGAGATTTCCTCGAAGACGGGGATGAAGGTAGACGGGCCCTCGGGAGACCAGC